>NZ_JAGPXS010000035.1:0-29093 GCF_018070425.1 Micromonospora sp. C81 | reverse complement strand
GGGTGGGGGCGGGGGACTAGTTGGGGTGGCGGGACTGGCGGGCTCGGTGGAGGGGGGACGGGTGGACGGACCAGAGCAGGCGGCGCCACCAGGGGCGGGCGGAGCGCAGGTTGGCGACATAGGCCGTGGCCACCTCGGCGGCGCGGGCCGCCTGGTCGGCCGCCGCGGCGCCGGGGGCGAAGCCCACCCGATTGAGCAGCGCCGCCAGCTCGTCGACGGCCGGATCATCGCCGGTTGCGCCTTTGCCGGTAGTGCCGCTGCCGGTTGCGGTGCTCCCGGTAATGCCGCTGGAGGTTGGGCCGCCTCCGGTCGCGCCCTTGCCGGTTGGGCCTTCGCCGGTGGCAGCGCTGTCGGTCGCGTTGCCTCCGCTCGCTCTTGCTCGGGCTTCGGCGAGGGCCTGGCGGGCGTGCCGGGCCACCTCGGTGGCGGCCAGGTCGTCGCCGACCGGTCGACCGGCCAGCCGGAGCGCGTCGGTGACCTCCCGCCAGGCGCCGGCGATGCGTTGACTGGGGTCACCCTGGACGAGCCGGGTACGGGTGAGCGAGCGGCGCATCGCCAGCAGGGTGAGCAGCAGCGCCCCCACCAGCAGCAGCAGGCCACCGCTGCCGGCGCCGACGAGCACCACCGTGGACGGCCGGCCAGAGCTGGGCGGCCCGTTCGGGGCGGCCACCGGCTCCGGCGAGGCGCTCGGCTCCACAGTGGGTGCCGGCGCCTCCGACGGTGGCGGATCCTCCGGTGTCGGCCGGAAATCCTCCTCGACCGGCCGAGGTTCGCTCTTCGGACGCGGCAGCGGGTCGAACGACACCCACCCCAACCCGTCGAAGAGCACCTCGGGCCACGCGTACGCGTCACCGGCCAGCACCGGCCCCTGACCACCGGCGCGGAAACCCACCACCACCCGGGTCGGCAGGCCGGAGAGCCGACCGAGCACCGCGAACGCCGCCGCGAACTGCTCCGAGGTGCCCTCCTGCCCGCCGCCGTTACGCGGCCCGAAGAGGAAGAAACTCAGATTCGGGTACGCGTGCCCGCTCGGCGCGTCCGCCGCCACCCGGTAGTGCTCGGCCAGGAACTGCTCGATCGCCAAAGCCCGCGCGAACGGCGCGCCGTTCTCCTCGGCGAGTTGCGCGGCCAGCCGGCGCATCGGGTCGGGCACCCCGTCGGCGACCCGCAGCACCCGGGCCACCTCGTCACCGGCTGGCACGTTGGCGGTGGCCAACAGGTTCGAGTCGGGATGCTCCTCGGCAGAGGTCACCGCGTACCGCAGCCCCGGCGTCAGCCCCTCCGGCCGGATCAGCGTCCCGCTCGCCGGGTCGTACGCCACCCGTGCGCCACTGACCTCCTGAGGCGTCGCCACGGCGGGCAGCAGCCGACCGCTCAGCTCCGCCACGGTGATCTGCTGACGGACCGTTCCCACACTGCTGTCCCGCGGTGGCGTGGCAGCCGGCAGGATTCGGCCAGCGTTGCGGTACGTCGCGCCGACCCGCCAGGTCACCCCGTCGTAGTCGCTGAGCACCGCCAACCGGATCCGCACACCGCCACTGGTGTCCGCCGGCCCCGAGGAGGCGCCCGGCTCCGGCTCCGGCGAGGCGTCGTCGGACGGCGGAACCGGCGCGCCGGAGCGTTCCGTGCTCACGTCGAGGAGCTTCTGCTCCGGGTGCAGCGCCCAGCCGGAGATCCGGATCAGCGGGTTCTCGTCGAGCGTCTGCACCTGCGGCGGCTCCACGTACCGGCGCGGGTCCACCGGTCGGCCGTCGACCTGACCGGCGACGACCGGGCCGAGCACCGCGACCAACCCGACCACCAGGGCCACCCCGAGCGCCGCGCTGGTGGCCAGCCGAAGCCGCACCGCCGCGCGTACCCGGGGAGTCAGGCTGGCGGCGGGATCGTCGCCGGCCGTTGCCGTGCTGGGCGGGCTCGCCAGGCCGAGCGCCGCGACCGCGACGAACGCCACCGTCGCCCCGACCGCCGGTTCGGCGTTCGGGCCGACCGCGTAGAGGGCGGCGGCGTAGAGCCCCGCTGGCGGCAGGTAACCCAGCAGCACCCGGCCGGCGCGCAGCGCCACCTCCGCTCCGGCCAGCCCGGCCAGCCAGGCGGCGACGACGGGCACCAGCACGGTGTCCGGTGCGGGCTCCACCGGAATCATCGCGGTGAGCAGCCGCGGGATGCCGTTGCGAGCGGCGTCCGCGGTGACCTCCAACAGGCCACCAGGAAGCTCGGCGTGGTTGGCGGCCAGCCGCAGCGACCAGAGCGTCCAACCGGCCATCGCGGCCACCGACAGCGGCGCCACCAGCCAGGACGGCAGCCGCCGGGTGGCGACACTGACCAGCACCGAACCGACCGCCGCGCCGATGACCAGCCGGGTCAGCAGGTCGCCCGCGTACACCCGGCCCAGCACCACCCCGGCGAGGGCGGTCAACCCGATCAGCGCCACCGGGACGGCGGCCGCCCGCAGCACCCGCACGACGCGCGTCACCACCGGCGTACCCCGTCCCACTCGGCGGCGAACTGCGCGCCGTCCGCCGCGTCGACCACCACCAGGCCGGCCGCGCCCGGCGGCGTCGGCTCGGCCGCGCCGAACACCCCGACCACCACCGAGGGGTACGCCCCCCGAAGCGCCCCCACGTGCCCCAACTCGCCCCGGCCACCCGGGCCGGTCAGGAAGATCAGCGTGTCGCCGAGCCGGTCCTGACGCAGCCGGGTGGTGGCCGCGCGGACCGCGTCGTCGTCGCTCGACAACCCGGCGGCGGCGAGCCGGTCCAACGGCCCGAGCGCGCCGCCCCCGTCCACCTCCCCGCCGGATGTCACCGGCGCGGCCGGCTCCGCGGCGGCGAACAGCAACACCACCGGCAGGTCCGCGCGGTGCGCGGCGGTGACGATCGACGCCGCCGCCTCGCAGGCCGACTCGAACGACTCCACCACCCCACCCACCCGCTCCGGATGGGCGGTGGCGCGATTGTCCAGCAGGACGACCAGGCGGGGCAGGCTGGTGTCCACGTTCTCCCGCACCATCAGCTCACCCACCCGGGCGCTGGTCCGCCAGTGCACCCGGCGCAACTCGTCACCCACCACGTACTCCCGCAGCGAGTCGAACGTGATCGACCCGTGGGGGACCCCGTCCACCCGGCCGTCGAGGCTGCGCCCCGCGCCGGTGGGCACCGCCGTCAGCGGGTGGACCCGGGGGTACACCCAGACCGGCACCGTCGCGCCGTACGGGCGGGCCAGCGCCACCAACCCCAGCGGGTCGCGTCGGGTCACCCGCAGCGGCCCGACCGGCACCACCCCACGTCGGTGTGTCGGCACGTCGTAGCGGACCTCGGTGTCCCGGCCCGGACGCAGGCGCAGCACCGGCACCGGCACGGTGCGGTCCCCGCACCGGTCCTCGGCCAGCAGGTTCGCCGACCGCAACCGGCCGGAGTTGCGCACTGTCAACGTCATGCTCGCCGGCTCTCCGCGCGCCACCCGATCCGGGTCGGCCAGGCGGGTCACCGTCAACCGGGGCCGCCAGGCCGCGACCAGTGCGGCGTAGCCGACGGCCGCGCCGGCCGCCGCGCCGAGCAACGTCAACTCGGGGTACGCGAACCGGAAACCCACCCCCAGCAGGACGACGGCGGCGACGAGCAGCCCGACCCCGCGGGCGGTGATCCCCATGCCGCTGCTGCCGGTCAGCCCTGTACCGGAGCTGGCTGCCCCGACGGCAGAGGCACCGGCACCGAGGCGACGGCCTGGCGCAGCACCTCCCCGGCGGTCACACCGCGCACCTGGGCGTCCGGGGTGAGCAGCAGCCGATGTGCGAACACCGCCTCGACGAGCGCCTTCAGGTCCTCCGGCATGATCCAGCCCCGCCCGTCGATCAGCGCGTACGAGCACGCCGCGCGCGTCAACGCGATCACACCCCGGGGACTGACCCCGACCCGCACCTGCGGGTGGGTGCGGGTCGCGGCGGCCAGCCGGACCGCGTACGCGTAGAGCGGTTCGGCGATGTGCACCCGTCGGGCCATCCGGACCATCTCCCCGACGGTGGCGGTGTCGGTGACCGGGGCGAGCGCCTCGGGGGAGCGCACCGTCGCGCCGCGCAGCACCTCGACCTCCACCGCCTCGTCCGGGTAGCCCACGGACAGTTTCACCAGGAAACGGTCCAACTGCGCCTCGGGAAGCCGGTAGGTGCCGTCCATCTCCACCGGGTTCTGGGTGGCCACCACCAGGAACGGCGACGGCACCGGGTGCCGGACCCCGTCCACGGTGACTGTGCGTTCCTCCATCACCTCCAGCAGCGCCGACTGGGTCTTCGGTGACGCCCGGTTGATCTCGTCGGCGATGACGATGTTGGCGAAGACCGGCCCCGGATGGAACTCGAAGTCCCGGGTCGCCTGGTTGAAGATCGTCACCCCGGACACGTCCGAGGGGAGCAGGTCGGGGGTGAACTGGATGCGCCGCCACTCACCCTTCACCGTGGCGGCGATGGCCCGCGCCAGGGTCGTCTTACCGACCCCGGGCACGTCCTCCAAAAGCACGTGACCCTGCGCGAAGAGCGCGGTCAGCGCCAGCCGAACCACCTGCGGTTTGCCGAGCACCACCGCGTTGACGTTCTCGGCCAGCCGGGCGGCCAGGGCCGCGAAGCCCTGGACCTCCGGTTGGGTGAGGGGCTCGTGGGTGTTCACGGTCGGCGGTGCTCCTTGCCTGGTGGTTCAGCAGGTTGGCAGGACATTGATGTTGTCGCCGCCCTCCAGGTTGAGCCAGGCCCACGGGATGTAGTTCTTCTTCCCGTTGAAGTCGACCTGCACCCACCAGGTGCTGCGCTTGTGGTTGTTGTAGACGTAGGAGTCGACGTCCTCGCCGGCCTTCTTGCAGTACGCCTTCAGCCGGGTGCCGGGCTTCGCCCAACCGGCCTGCTGGTCGTTGTCCTGCCGGGTCACCTTGAAGACCTCGTTGCCGTTGCGGCCGTCAACTTCCCTGTCGCAGTAGGTGCGCTGGTCACCGTCGGACCCGTTGTTGCAGGTCGCGATTCCGTACAGCGACGGGGTGGCCTGCGCCCTCGTTGCCGTGCCCTTGCCGGCGGCGTTGGTGGCCGTCACCGTGAACGTGTAGTTGGTGCCCGGCGCCAAGCCCGGCATCGTGATGCTGGAGCACGCCCCGGCCTTCGCCGGCTCACCCGGCGTGCTCACCGAACAGGTGGCCTGACCGCCGCCGGCGTCCACGGTGAACGTCACCGTCGCCGAGGTGGCGGTCGACGACGAGCCGGTGACCGTGACGCGTGGTTCGGCGACCGTACGCGCGGTGGCGGTGGCCTCCGGGCCGGGCCCTGCCTCGTTGACCGCCTTCACCTTCACCGTCACGTTCTGGCCGTTGCCCAGCCCGGTGACGGTCGTGCGGGTGTCGGTCACCTCGCTGGCGCGCCCGCCGACATCCACCAGGTATTTCGTCACCGGCCGACCGTTGGCCTCGGCTGGCGCCCACTGCACCGTGACCGCACCCGGCTGGTTGGCAACCGTGCCGGCGCGCAGGTCGAGCGGCCGACTAGGCGCCGCGAAAGGCACCACCGTGTTGCTGACCGGCGACGCCGCCGACCCCGCGCCCTTGTCGTTGACCGCCACCACGGTGAACGCGTACTGGGTGCCGAACTCCAGCTCACCGGCCGGCACCACCAGCTCCGTCTTCGTCGACTCGCCAGCCGGGGCGTTCGTCCCCGCCGAACTGGCCGTCACCGCGTACCTCGCGATCTTGTTGCCCTGCCCGTTCGCGGCCGGCCACTTCACCAGGACCGTGCCGTCCGGTCGCTCCTGGGCGGTGACGCTCGCCGGCGGATCAGGCACCGCGGCGGTCGGAGTCACCGGGTTGCTGTTGCGCGGCGGACCGTCGCCCTTGGCGTTGACGGCGTGCACCGCGAACCGGTACGTCTCACCGTTGGTGAGGCCCTTGACCTCCACCGCACGCTGGTTGGCACCCACCTGAAGGCGCTGGCCGGCGCCCTCCACCACGTACTTGATGATCTCGGCACCGTTGGCGGCTGCCGGCCGCCAGCTCACCCGCGCCTGCGCGTTACCGGCGGCGGCGGTGACGCTGCGCGGCGCGCTCGGCTTGCCCACCCGGGGCTTCTTCGGCGGGGGCGGCGGTGGGGCAACCGGAGGCGGATCGCCGCCGAGCACGTCGTTGGCGTACTTGTTGACCTCGCGCACCTGGTGCTTGTCATCCACCACCCGGGCGGTCGCCGAGTCGGGGGAGTTGATGAACAGGTGATTCTCCCGGACCTCCAGCTCCAGCGGGCCGTTCGCCCGCCCGCCGATGGTCTCGACCAGCTGACCGCCCCCGTCGAATGCGTAGATGGTGCCGGTGGCCTCGTCGGCGCAGTAGAACCGGTCCGCCCAGGCCACCGCCGGGCTGAGTCGGTCGCCCTCGCCCGGCACGGTGAACGCCCTCTCCTCACCACCGTCACCCACCACCAGCACCCGCCGGTCGGCGGGCACGGTGACCGGGACCCGGGAGCCACTGGTGCGCGAGGGCAGTGCCGCCGGACCGGACAGCGTCAACTGCGTCGGGTGGACCTTGCCGCTCTGCACCCGCACCAGCTTGCCGGCCGTACGGTCGAGCACCGCCACCCCGTCGTCCAGGGTGGAAACCTGCAACTCGTGGCTGGCCTCGGCGACGTCGTACGAGTCGACACGCTCCGGCCGGAGCCCGGCACCGGGTGAGGCCGCCGAGGCCGGAGCGGACGGCAGTTTGGCGGCGGTGATCGCCGAGACAGTGCCCTGGCTGGGGACAGCGATCCACAGCCGGCCCTTACCGTCGAAGGTGCCGCCGGTGATGCCCGGCGGGTAGCGCACCGGCTCACCGACCGGAGACAGCGACCGCGGGTCGAGTTGCCGAACGATGCCCTGCACGGCGTCGACGATGAACGCCGCGTCCTCGTGCAGGGCCACGCTCACGCCCAGGCCAGGGGTCGTGCGGGTGGTCGCGGTCAGTTGCAGGGTCGCCAGGTCCAGAGAGCTGACCTGCCCGGTCTGCAGGTCACGCAGGATCAGCAGCCGATCGGTCTGGGTCACCTGCATCGGGTGCTGGCGGGCGGCGGGGATCTCGGTGCGGGTGTCCACCCGGGCGGTGACCCCGTTGACCCGGGCCAGCTCACTGCGCGCCGCGCTCCACAGCCAGGAACTCGCGTCGTAGTTGGCCACCGCGTTGTCCGCCGCGCCCAACCCGAGGACGGTCAGCCCCATGGCGGCCAGCAGCGCGGTCACCGTGCCGATGGTCACCAGCCCGCCGCGAAACCGGGACCGGAAGCGGGGGGCGTCGGTCCGTACGGCGTCGTCCATGCTGGCCACAGCCGGCTGCCTTCCCTGAGTCGTGGCAGGTGGCGCGCCTCGCGGCGACCCCTCCCCTGAGCCGGGTGCCATCATATGGCGCTGCTGGTGGCGGGGGAACCCGCACGGTCACCCCTGTGGATACCGAGCGTGTGCGTTGTGGACGCCCAGCTCAGCTCGTGTCAGCTCGGCGACGGCCGCCCTGAGGGCTTTCCGCTCGACGGGGTGCTGCGCTCCCGCGCCGTGCAGACCTGCCCCGAAGTCGCAAAGCTGTCAGTGGAGTAGACCGCCAACACGGTGAAGCAGTGGTCCACTCGCGAGTTCAACCCGTTGACCGTGTAGCTGGTCTTCCCCGGGTCCACGGTGGCCATCACGCCCAACGCCTGCCCGGCACGTCCGGCGGCGACCATGAACGGCACCGCGCCGCCGGACGGATCCGTCCAGGTCAGCGTGATGGTTGTCGAGTTGTCCCGAAGCTTCAGGTCCCCCGGAGGAGGACCGGCCGCCGTCGGTGCCGCCCCCGTCGGCGCCACCGCCGTCGGTGCGCTGCCGCCGGGCGGCGGGTCGTCGCGGGTCAGCACGACCGCACCCAGCCCGGCCACCGCCACGACAGCCACCCCGGCGGCGACCACCGCGCCGATCAGCGTCGCACGGTTGCGGCCCGCCGAGGCGCTCTCGTCGGCGTACGCCGGCCGGTACGCGTCCGGTCCGGGGTGGTGGTACTGCTGACCCGGGTACGGCGCCTGGAACGGCCGGTGATCCTGGATCGGGCGGTGCTCCTGCGTCGGGTACTGGTCCTGCTCCGCCTGGGTCGGCTGCTGGCCCTGGTGGTACTGCGAGGCCGGTCGCGGCGTGGTCGGCGGCGGCGCGCTGCCCCCACCCGGTGACCAGGCAGCCGGAGACGGCTCGACGGGGTGTGGCTGAAGGGCGCCCGGTGTCGGCTGGGACGTGACGGGCTGGGCCGAACCGGCGAAGTCCCTGGCCGGACCACTGCCGGGCGCGACGGCCGGGAGGATCTCGGTCTGGTCGGACGCCGCGGCCCGGGCCCGCTGCGTCGGCACCATTGCGGCATCGAGAATGACCGGCCCGAACTCACCGCCGTCCGCGCCGGTGCGCTCCGCGTCGGTCGGGTGCGGCCCAGCGTCGCCGGCGTCGGCAGTTGGCGGTGGGCCGGTGCGGCTCCACGGTGGCGCGGTCAACCCCCAGGGCGGTGCGGGTGGTGCGCTGACCGGCGGCGCGGAGACGGGTGGCGCGCTCAGCGGGCGCGCGAGGAAGGGCGGCGCGCTCATCGGCGGCGCGGAGATCTGCTGGCCGAACGCGGGTGGTGCGGACACGGGGTAGGTGTGCCCAGGTGGCCCGGATACCGGGTGCGCCGGGGGTCCGGAGACCGGGTGGGCCGGTGGCGCCGAGACGGGGTGCCCGGGTGGCCCGGAAACCGGGTGGGCCGGTGCGGAGACGGGGTGGCTCGGTGGTCCGGAGACCGGGTGGGTCGGCGGTCCCGAAACCGGGTGGGGGAGGGCCGGTGGTGCGGACACTGGCCGCGGAGCAATGGGCGGCGCGCTGATCGGGTGGGCTGGTGCTCCACTGACCGGCTGGGTTGGCCCTGGGTGACTCCTGCTCGGGGATTGGCTGCTCAGAATCTGGGCAGCGGATGCGTCGACCGGTGCGCTCGCCCCGGTGGCCCTGACTCCCGTTCGGGCAGCCTCCTCGGCGAGTAGCGGTTCGATCTGCCGTACCTGGATCGTCGGGTCGTCCCAGCGGGGCGCCGGCAGCCCGGATGCTGGCGTCGGGGAGGCCGGGGTCGGGGCGGTTGCGCTCGATGGCCGGTGGGAAGCGTCGACCGCCGGGTCGTCGCCGACCCGTTGACGGGGCGCTGTGGCGGGCCCGGACGGTGATCGGTGTGGTGGCCGCTGACCGGACGACGGGATCGGATGGCTCTCGGCCCTCGGCCGCGGTGGCCGGCTCTCGACCCTTTGCCCGGGTGGCTGGCTTACCGCCCTCGGCCCTGGCTGGGTGTCGACCGCTGGCAGGGACGGCCCCGGTGGCTGCTGGTCGAGGACTCGGCGGGGCGCCACCGTGGGGACCGCGGTTTCGGACGGCTGCTGGTCCGTGGGCCGAAGCGCCGGCCCTGGCGCGGCAGGCGCCGTCGGGGCGGTGCGTGGACCGGGCTGCGCCCGCGCGATCGAGGAGGGTGCGGACTGCACCCGAGAAACCTGAGGCGACGCTGTGGCGGCGTTACTGGGCGGGGTGGGTGCGGCGGGTGCTCGTACCCCTGAAGGGGTTGCGGCCGGCGGAGCCCAGGGTGAGCTGGTGGCGGCCTGGCCACCAGCGGAGGGTCGCATCGCGGCCAGGGTCGCCAGCGACAGCGTCGGCCCGGACAGCGCCGAGTGGGGGCCGGCGTCGGCCGCCGTGCCGACCGGCTCCGCGATGGGCGTCGGCGGTGGCCCGGGCTGCTCGGTCGGCGCCGAGGCGGGTGGGGCGAGGTAGGCGCGGGCGGCGCGTACCACCGGGTGGTGCTCCCCGAGCACGGCGGGCCCGGCGGTGGCGACGCGGGTGTAGTTGCGGCGGGCCTCGTGCCGGTTGCCGAGCTCTTCGGCTACCTCGGCGAGCTCGAAAGCGAGCGCGAGCAGCACCGGGTCGGAGTGCTCCCACCGCCGCTCGCCCGCGGCGAACGCCTCCTCCAACACCCGGCGGGAAGCGAGCGGATCGTCCGCCTCGCGGTGCAGCCGTGCCAGCAGGTGCGCGGTGTGCAGCACCTCCGGGTGATCATCGGTGTACGGAGGGGGAGGGGAGCCGACAGCCTCCGCGAGCAGCTGCCGGGCGGCGCTGAGGTCGCCGGCAGCGCGCAGGGCGAGGGCCCGGTGCTGGGCGGCTGCCAGAGGGGAGGGATGGGACACACGGCAATGCTGCCGTCAGAGGGCCACCGAACGCCACCCGGACACGCCTGGGCGCCGTGTCCGTGAGGCGTTTCAGGCGGCCTGAACAGGGGCGGAAGCGTCGGAACGGAGGCGCCGGAAGGCGATGTGCATGATCCACGAGCGGCGTGTACAGTAACTCCCCGTGCGGCCCGCCGTGCCGACTACCGATGGAAAGATCATCTGGTCGGCGAGGTAGGCTCAACGTGTAGGTCCGGGTGGCGGAATGGCAGACGCGCTAGCTTGAGGTGCTAGTGCCCGTATAGGGCGTGGGGGTTCAAGTCCCCCCTCGGACACAAACCATTACCCCACGGTGCGCGCTGAGATCGACTGCAGCGCGCACCGTTTGCGTTTCAGGCTGGTAGTTCAGCCGGAGACCGAGTTGCCGGTAGACCTCGGCCTTGTCGGCCGGGTCGGCGTCGCGGAGCACGGCGGTGATGTCGCCGAGCGCGTTCACCAGGGTCGTGATTTCTGCTCGGCTCATCCTGCGCGGGGCGGTGCCCACACTCGCGTGGAGATCCGCTTCAGCCCGCGCACGTTCGGCCTGGGTCTGCGCGATCCAGCCGGTGACCACCGCTGGGTCGGCTCCAGCGTCGAGGGCGGCCCGGTAGCGCTCCAACTTGGCGTCGCACTCGGTGATAGTCGTCTGTGCTGCTGGGGCGGTTGCGGGCGGATGTTCCAAGGGCTGAGCGTCGGCCATCGCGGTGATCGTGTGTTCGATGCGGTGGGGTGCGAAGGCGGCGGCCAGCCAGGTGTCGATCGGGTCGGTGAGGGCATCCTCGCGCAGGTACACGTTGCTGGGATGCTCAACCTGGTTGGCGAGGGCGTATTCCTGCGGGAAGCGGCAGCGGTAGTAGGCGTCGCCGTGGTTGTACTGGCCCTGCATGCGTCGGTCGCAGGCGGCGCAGTAGATCATGCCCCGGAAGACGTACGGGTTGCGGGTGCGCTGCCGGACGTGCTGTCCGCCGGTTCCTCGTCCGCGTCGTTGCAGTATCGCTTGGGCCTGCTCGAAGGTCGCGTCGTCGATGAGTGGCTCATGGGTGATGTCCTTGGAGACCACCCATTTGTCGCGGGCGTTCCAGCGCATGACGCCGGTGTGACCCATTGCCACGTCGTCGACGTCGAGCAGTACTTCGTCGGTGCGTTGCTTGTTCCACACCTGCCGCCCTGTGTAGCGGGGGTTGGTGAGGATGACGCGGACGGCGCTCTTGGACCAGGCGATGCCGCTACGGTGCCGGTTGCGGGCCCGGTCGTGTGCCGATGGGCAAGGCACGTGGTTGGGCGTCAGGAGAACCTGGCGCCCCGCAACGGCGTGGCGTCAGGCCAGAGGAGAGATAGGGCAGAATGACAGCCGTGAGGCATCCGGTGCGCGTATACGTCCAGGATCACAGTTTCGGCGTCACTGACCGTGACGTGGACACACCGTTCGAAGCCATGGACTACTCCACCGGCCTGGCCGGGGTCATGGACTCTGCGGCGCTGATCGCCACTGGCGTTGACCGCGGCTACGTCGAGGTCACAGCGGACGCGTTGCACGCGCATCCGGGCCTGTACACCGGAGAGCAGTGGAACGATCTCGCCTCCTGGGAGGACATCGCTGAGATCAGTCTCTACGTGCCTAATGGCCACCTGACCGTCGAGCAACTCGAGCTGCCACAGCTGGACGAGCGACCGCAACTTCCGGTGCTCAGCGCGGACGGCCCGGGTTACTACCGGCTGCGGATGCATGCCAGCGGCCGGGATCGCCACTATGACAAGGTCGTCGATCAGTCAGGTGAGCGGTTCCATTTCCTGGCCTGGCCCGCACCACCGGAAGCGCCGCTGATCATGAAGGCTGCTTCCTGGTGCGGGTACGGCCTGCGACTGGGCGCGCTGAACACGCCCGCCCCGGTGGCACCATCGCCGGTGATCGAGGACGAGGCGGAGGCGCAGCGTCAGGCGATGCAGCAGCGCAACCTGCTCGGCGGCTGAGACCTTGTGGCTCCGACGATGGTGAGTCTGGTGCGAGGCGGCGGTAGATAGCACGATCACTGAGCCATTTTCATCCTGCGTAGCGGTTCGCTTCGACATGGTGCAGGACCAGGATGGCTTGCACGATCGCGGTGGCTCGGCGTGGACAGCAGCGTAGCTTGACCAGGACCTTCCAGGTCTTGAGCGTGGCGATCGCTCGACGCCTTGCAGCCCGCCCACCGGTATGTAGCGCCACCTCTGGTCGAGGTGCCGCCACGGCTCCGGCGGAGCGACGACCGGGGCTGCCAAAAACTTCGCCCGCAGCTGCTGTTGGTAGTCCGAAAGCATCCCGTTGTCCTCCGAGGCCGGAGGCCGGACGGTCTCGCGGCCCCTCTAAAGATCCGATCGCGCTGAGTGACGGCCCGGGACTACGCCACCCCACTGATGTCACGCATCATCCGACGCTAATCCGTAACGGATCAAGTGGAGCCTGACACCCATCGATCGGACCCGCTGTGCAACACACCCGACCGACCCACAAACCAAACGCGCTCTTAGGTAGCCCTTCTGGTGTGGTCGACGGCGGCTTGTGTGGGTGACTTCACAGGGTGCGGCGTCCTGTTGGATACCGAAGAGGTCAAGCCTCCAGCCTCCCGACTGGCTGTTGCCGCTTTTGAACTGAGGCCTGCCGGCGCCAATCACGAGGCCAGCTTGCATCGAGGCGCGGCTCTGGCTGTCGTCGCGGTGGCGTCGGTACGGATCCCGCGAGCTGAGACTCAAATCCACTGGTGAACCTCTGAGCAGGGCTCCCTGAACGGTGACCTCTTCGGTGGATCCGAAGATGTCAGCCATGGGGTTCCCGGCCGTCACTTGGGCGACGTCCGCTCATGTCGAGTTGAGGGAGGCGTTCGTATGGTGAGTCACCGCAGTGCTGCCGCGAGTTCGGCGGCGTTGTCGAACGCGGATGCCGCCCTTTCGGATTCGTCCTCCGCGAGCGTGACGGAGCGGGCCCGGGCCAGCATCTCGGCCGCGGTCTCTGGATCGTGCAGCACCATCGCGAGTTCGGCGCGGTAGACCAGGACCTCTACCTGCTCGACCGGGTCGTCGTCAGCTTGCGGACGGGCCAACTCGCTGTCGAGGATCCGAACCGCCTGTCCGACGCTTCCCCTGGAATCGGCCTGCACGACAGCATTCGCCATGGCCTTGGCTAACCGCCCGGCAGGCGTGGCGGCCGGCGTGGGCGCGGCGGCGGGATCCCGAAAGACACGGATCCAGTTGCCGCCCGGGTCGATGACGCTGAACCCGCCCAACCCGTCTGCGTTCTTCCGCGCCCTAGGCCGGGTCATCCGCGGCGTTCCGGACACCAGCACCTTCCCGTATGCGGCGCGCATACCGGCTGTGAATGCCCGATGTAGTCCCTCGATGTCCGCAGTGATCACGAGGCAGGAGCCATAGGACTGCTCCGGGTCGAATCCGGCGATCTCGAAGAACTGCAGATGCAGGTCTTCCCGCTGCACCCCCACACACGCGTTTGGCTTGCGTTGCTTGTACGTGGTGCGGAAACCGAGAACTCCGTAGAAGGTTTCGATGTCGTCAATGGATTCGCACGGCAGCAGGGGAACGGTCCGCTCGTTGATCATGCCTCCTTCCTAAGCGTCGCAGGGTGTCCGTCGCACATGGAAATAGCCGATCATCGCCATCAGTCAGCCGATCGGCTGATGACCCGGAGCGCAGTGCCGCCCGCCGAGCCATCGGCGGTGCATCTCTGCTTGACAAATGGTTTGCCAAGATCGGGCACCCGGATCTGCCGCTGACAACGCGCGGCAATCGTGAGCATGTTCCCCGATCGACCAATGCGGCAGCGGGAGCCAGCGCTGACGCCAACCAAAGCAATGGACCGGCGGCTCACGATCGGTCGGCACCGCGGCGCGAGCCCGGCCCAGGGGGAGCAGGATGGGAGCAGCGCGGTGCCCTGAACGGCCTTGAACTGCATCCAACAGCACCGAACGGCGCTCAACTGCACCCACCCCTACCGGCGACCCCACGTTGTCGCAGGTCAGACCCAGTGCGGCGTCCTGTTTCCCGCGGAGTGCTCTGCGGTTCTGCACAGCGGTCGGCAACTCTCTATGTTGCCTGGCTGGGGAGTGTGCGCAGGTCAAGGCGGTAAGGAGCCATTGGTTGGCCTGGCCTTGCACCTGGGAGCAGATTGGGTGCAGGTTGGCGAAGTGGTCACCGCGTCCGAAGTGCTCACCGACGCCGGACAGAGGCGAGGGCTTGACCTGCGGGGATGCGGTGGAGCGGTGCGGCGTGACCTCCCAGTGGATACCGAAGAGGTCAAGCCTCCAGCCTCCCGACTGGCTGTTGCCGCTTTTGAACTGAGGCCTGCCGGCGCCAATCACGAGGCCAGTCCGCATCGAGGCGCGGCTCTGGCTGTCGTCGCGGTGGCGTCGGTACGGATCCTGCGAGCTGAGACTCAAACCCACTGGCGAACCTCTGAGCAGGGCTCCCTGAACGGTGACCTCTTCGGTGGCACCGAAGGCGTCAGCGCTGGCTTCCCCGCGGAGGCGGCAAGGCGGCGTCCGCTCATGTCAATGTCAGTGCGCGGCTGCTGTCGACCGGCCCGGTGCGTGGATTTTGAGCCGGTCTGGTCGCTTTTTCAGCCGGTCTGCTCCGTGTAGCCGCGGTCGAGGTAGACGGTGGTCCATTGGCCGGGCCGGGTGCCGGCGGCGATGAGCTCGCCGGTGCTGGTGTCGAACAGCAGCGCCTCGGACCCGTTGTCGCCGGGGCTCGGGTGTGGCCCCTGACCGAGTTGTGCCGTTACCAGCAGCCCGGCGCCCACCTCGGTCTGCGTCTCGCCGGCGCAGGTTACGCCGTCGGTGGCGGCGAGAAACCGCAGCACAGCGGCCCGGTGTGGCGCGTCTAGGATCCGTGCGGCGTTGAGGTCGGCGACGCCGACGAGGGCGGCCGAAGGTCCGTTCTCGCGTGGCTGGTACAGCTGCTCGGCCATCGCTGCTGGCTCCGCTTCGGGCAGCGGACGCGGCTTGCGCTCGCCTGTCGCGAAGGTGCGATCGTCGTGCGCGGTACCCAGTGCGTCGGTATGCGTCGCGAAGAACTTGCGCGAGGCCTCGTCTGGGTACTGCACCGGCCCGCGGTCGGCGATCCGCCGACCCGAGCCGTCGCCGGCGCTCCACAGCTTCACCTCGACCTGCCAGGTGGCCGTCGCGAACGTGGTCTTGCCGGGGACCTCGCTGGTGAAGCCGCTCATGCTGCGGTTGTGGAGGTACTCGTACCGGCCCGACCCGCCGTCGTACGGTGTCGGCGCGATGTGATTGGCGAGCGCGGCCAGGCAGTTGGTCGCCGCGTCGGATGAGCCCGGCACCGGCGACGGTCCCGCCATCGGCCCGAGAGCGGGACTTCTGGGCAGCGCGAGCGCACCAGCAGCGGCGGCGGTCGCGACCGCTACGGCGAGCACAGCGCGCCGCGTTGAGCGGCGCGGTGGTACGGCCTCGAATGGCGTGATATCGGTCGCTGCGCGGCGCAGGACCGCGTTAGCGTCGCCGGGACCGACGACGACACCCCTGGCCGGATCGGCGTGCTCCAGCAGCGTACGGACCTGCTTGTTCATCGTGCTCCTCCGATCCGGACAGGTGCGCCAGCGGGCTGTTCGCGCAGCAGGTCGGTTAGCCGCCGTCGGGCCCGGTGTAGCCGGACCTTCGCGGTCGCGGTGCCGCAGCCGAGGACCAGGGCGGCCTCGCTTGCGGTGAGTTGCTCCCAGCCGACAAGTCGCAGGATCTCCTGATCGTCGTCGGACAACCGCGCCAGCGCGGCGCGCACGTCAACCAGGCGCGCGACCCCGTCGAGCCAGTCTGCCGACGGCACGTCTCCTAGTTCGAGTGCTGCTGGGTTGGTCCGCTCGGCGCGCCAGTGGTTGGCGAGCAGGCGGCGCCCGACGCCGTACAGCCAGGGCAGCGTCCGCGCTGGAACCTCCCACCGCCGCCGCCAGGCGACCAGGAAGACCTCCTGGGCGAGCTCCTCCGCAGGAGCCGTGCCGCCGAGTCTTCGCAGGCCGTAGCGCACGACGTCCGGGTAGTGCCGGGCGTAAATGCCGCGGAACCAGTCGGCGTCGCGTTCGTTGACGACGTTCATATCCCTGTCTGTGTGCGCTGGCGGCCAATGGTTACAGATCGCAGATCGCAGATCGCAGCTCGCGGCCCAGCGTTCCGATCGATCGGACGACATGGCGTGTTGGGCGAGGCCGCGGTGCACTGTCGGCGTCTTCTTCGCAGGCGGGCAATTTCTCTGCCCCGTCGTGCGCGTCGCCGGGGAAGCCCCGTCACAAACCGGTGCGAGGCGGCCAGGTGGCTGCCGGGGTCACGGCTTTCCCTCATGCCACGATCCGTGCGCTCCGGATCTTGGTGCGCCGTTACAGCGCCCCTGACATTGGCCAGTTGCTCCAGTGTGTGTTTCCCGGGAGGGTCGGCCGGTAGCGGGAGGGGTCGGCAGTGGCCAGCACCTCGCCGATCTGCTGGTAGGTCTCGATGTCGCTCGGGCGGACCTCGAATGGCACCCACCCCTGCGGCGATGCGTGACGCGTGAGCATCTCGTGTATCTGTCGTTGCCGTTCTCGCTCAGGGCTCGGGGGCCGAACCCGTAGAGCGGTGTGGTGCCAGTCGTTCAGGCACAGCACCTGCGGTAGGTCCGCAGGCAGGAGCTGACGTACCTCGGTGTTCTCGGCCAGCAGAAGATCGCGATATTGGGGAGCGAGGAGTCTGAAGAGGTCTTGCGGAGGGATCGTCGCAGCGGCGGCTACCGGCACGGCCTGTCCCCGAATGACCAACGGCACCTGCCGGTACAAGGCCGCCTTCGGATCGTCCTCGAACAGGTCGACGAAATTGTCGATACGGTTGACGAACCGCCTGTTCCAAGTCTCGGTCGTGCCCATGAGGCAGTTGCCGAGAGCATGCAGCACGTCAACGACGTTGGCAGCGCGCGGGTTGTAACCGACGGTGTCGATGACCAACGCCCAGCGCTCGGCGTCACTGAAGGCATGTAGCCGAGCCGCTATCAAATAGCTGTGAGGGTGTTCCGGCTCAGGAAACCGCAGCTGCTCGGCGGCTCGGTCGAACACGTCGACGACAACCTCAGCCCGCACCATGCTTCGGATGATAAAGCCCGGTGCATCATGTCGATGACCCTCCACTAAGTGCACTCTCATCGCACTCCTCAAGGCCAACCGGCGGCGAGGAAGGGTGTTCTAGGCCGGGTACGGCGGGTCCGGGGGGTGACTTTCGAAGTGTTGGCCATGGGGATCGGGCCCCCCTGGGCCCGTCCTCGCCTATTTCGCATCGTTGCTCATCTGCTTGGAACTAAGTCGGACAGGCGTCGTTGCGGGCAGCGCATGGATACCATCGGGTCTTGCCCGCGGCGAGGCTGCGGCGGTGGCAGGCGCGGCCTGCGGTGTCGTGGCGCAGTCAGACGATGGCCGTGGTGTGCAAGGTTCGGTTGATGCAGGAGCTCGAGCGCCACGTAGGGTCAGGTGGGGCGTGTCGGTGGCTGGAATTACCGTGCTTGTATGGCGGCACGGATGGACAACGCGAGTGACATCGCATCTGCCCTGCGAGCGACCGCCCTGCGGGGCCATCGCGTCCGGGAGGGACTCGGCCACACCTTCCTGGTGGAGGGTGTCGACCCTGCTCGACTCCTCGAGGCATGGCGGGCGGCTCATACGGCCATGCCGGCTACCGGCAGATGGCCCGTCTTCACGTTGCCGGGCGGCCTCGACCACGAACCGGACGCTGATGAGATCGCTGAACTGGACCTGGCAGCTCGGGCACTGGACCCCTGGCCGGTGTATCAGCGTTACGGCAGCGATGCCGTCCAGGTCCAGGCAGACGCTGAGGGCTATGTTCGAGCGTTCCTGGGTGGCGACGTGGTCGCCGCGGTACTCGAGCAGCTGACCCTACCGACGACCTCGACAGCGCTGCAGCGGTGGACCTATGACACCCTCCTCGCCGACCCGGAACTCGCCTCCCAGGCCTTCCGCGGGTCCGAATACCTTGTCGGTACGAGCAGATGGCCCACCTGGCCCGAGGTGCAGCTGGTGCTGTTGCCCACGACATCGCAGTGGCTGGCTCCCGGCTGGGTGCCCTATTTCGGAGCGACTCGCGACAACGGGATCCCGGCGTTGGCAGCGGCCATGTGGCAATGGGAGCAGCGATGGGGCGCCTCCCTCATCGCCGCCTGGGGCACCATGTTGCAGTTCACCGCACAACGCCGGCCGCGCCCAGGCTCGCAGGCGTGGGAACTGGCCGGGCAGCACATGGCAGTCGGCGGCAGCCTGCAGTGCGAGCAGTGGCAACTGGCGATCGCGCTTACCCAGGGCGACGCATGGTTCCTGCACGACCGCCCCTGACCGGTGCCGCATCATCGATCACCGTCGGCGGAGCTTGAGCCGTTCGGTGCCGGTGGTCGTGGCCGAGGTGGCGCGCTAGGTGTATGCCCAAGGACGTTGGTCGAGCAATTTTAGGGCCTACTGCCGACCCGGTCGGCCGTCAGCGATGCACCGCCATGCTCGGCGATCAGCCGGTCGAGCGTACGGATCCGTGCGGGCTGCGACCCGGTGAACGGAAAGATCCACTCCGGGCGGGCTGCCGTGATCACCTGCACCACGGCATTCTGCCCCAACGTCCCTACCAAACAGCTGTTCGGGATACGAGGTATCGCTGAGCAAAGTGCTCGTAAATCACTCGGCGCCCGTGCCAGCCCGCCTGGCGTAGCCCGCATACGCCGTGCACCCAGTAGTCCAGATACCTGGCCACGGCCTTGCGGTTGGCAAGGTCCAGCGATAGCCACTCCCGTGCCGCCCGGACACCATCTCAGCTGCGGCCTGCTCATGCTCGTCAGGGTTGAGCTCCACCCGGTCGGTTAGATCGCCCCAGATGAGCCACACGAAGCCTGCTGGCTCCACCTCCAACGACGCATGCGCAGAAACCCCGTGGATGTCCCGCGCTACCTCCTAAGGCTCCTCGGCGGCGATGAGGCTCTTGGTCAACGCGGTGACCTCCCGCAGGTATGCCACCTCGGCGTCATCCTGCGCTGGGCCCGTCATGCCCCCAGGATCGCGTCCGGCTGCGAACCGCGCTCAGAGTTACAAGACGTCTCTTAGAGTCGGTGCGTCACTTCCGGGCTGTCTTCATTGTGCCGAGGTGATCCAAGGATGCCCTGGGATCAGGGCGCCCGCTAGCTTCCGTGGGTCGATGCTCCATTGACCGGCGAGCGTGAGCACGGTTTCCTCATCCGGCCAGGGCGAGGTTTCGTCATCGTCGTCCCACGGTGCGTCCTCGTCGTCGGCGGCCCCAACCCCGAGCGCGTGTTCTTCGATCGTGCGCTCGCCTGCGTCGAACAGCACCTCGCCGCGATCGCCGAGGTAGGCGAATGCTCGCTCCACAACGCCGCCCCTTGCGCGCCCCCACCCGTGGTATTCGACGACCCGATGAGTCCCGAAGTACTGCACCTCACCGAGTAGGTGGCTCAGCGCCGCCAGCCAAGCGGCGAACCGGTCGTCCTCGGGTGCGGGCACGTCTGTCGAAGCGGCGAGGGTCCACCGATTAAGCGGCGGTGTGAGAAGCCAGTTGCCGTGGTCGTCATAGGCCGCGGCGATTGCATCGCGCCAGTTGGCGGGAGTGGGACGGCTAAGGTTCAGCGCGGCAGCGACGGCGTCGGCGCCCCGGTCACGCACAGCGAGCCACTGAAGTTTGTAGCCGAAGCCGAGCGCGGCGTCCGTCATCGCGTGATCGTAGGTGACTGTAAAGAGGGCCTCGCACCACCCACTCGGGGCTTTGCGACTTCGCGAAGGCGGACCCAAAACTCGCATGGCCGGTCAAGATCGCTACGGCGTCCCGTACAGCGGCGTACGAGGCAAGGCCTTCACCGGGAAGGCGGGCTTCCGAAGCTTCAGCCGTGGGCCTTTGAGGAGGAGGCAGGGTGGACATCTCGTGGAGCGCTTCGTCCCCAACGTCTGGGACGTTCGTTGCGACTGAGCGCTCGGGTGTCGCTGGCCTCGTAGAGCGGTTCGGTGAGTTGCGTGCCCAGGGGCAGGGTTACCTCGAGGTCCGGGGCGATGCCAACTTCCCCGTTTGCGCGCTCGGGTTCAAGGGGTCCGCAGCGGTCGTCCATCTCATGTCGGATGACGGTGTGGTGTCTCCGCTGGTGGCGGATCAGCCCGCCGACGTGAGTGCGGAGGTGCTGGTGATGGATGCCCTGATCGAGTTCACCGCCGACTTCGTGCTCGATCTCGATCGTGCCTGGCAGGTGGTTGAGGAGTTTCTTCGCACCGGTGATCCTGCTCGCGCGGGAGATTGGTTCGAGTTGTAGCGATGCGCGGCGCGGCTCCGCTTGGGCAGGCCACTTCGGGGTCGCCTGGGCTGGCTCAAGTTACGGCGCGTAAGAGCCAGGGGCTGTTTGCGCTGCCAATAGCCGTGGAGAATCAGTGGTCATCGCGCTGATTCAGCAGGAGGATCACCAATGCCGCGCTTTGCCCGCCATGACTTCGCCGACCGTCCGCCGTGGACGCGGCCCGGCGTTATCGCCTCGGCAGCGCTCGTGGTGATCGTCGTCATCGCCGCCGTGTTGCTCGCCATCACGGTGGGCGGTGACGACGAGACCGATACCACCGGTACGGCGCCACTGGCGATTCTGGTCCCAGACGGCTCCACGACGGCGCAGAGCCTGCCCACCGCCGTGCCTATCGCCCCGCCGGCCGGTGTGCGGTGGGAGCTGGTCGGTCAGACCGCCGTGCCGGTCAGCGCGACGGCCGGCCCCACCCGCGTCGCCGGCGGAACCGCCGCGAATTACGCCCATACGCCCGACGGTGCTCTTATCGCCGCGGCGCAGCTCATGGTCCGCTCAGCCGCCTCGGCGGGCCGCGACTGCTGGGAACCCACCGTCCAACGCCAGTTCCTTCCCGGCAATGACCGCGACCAGCTCCTGGCTGCGCTACGCGACAACCCCGACTACTCGTCTGAGCCCGGCGAGCTGAGCCAGATCGCCGGCTTCAGCTACCAGTCTTACACCCCGGACACTGCCGTCATCGGGCTAGTGCTGCGCGCCCCGTCAGCAGGCACCGCGCGCTACCACGTGCTTACGCTCACCCTGCTTTGGCGCGACAACGACTGGCGCATGCAAGCCCCTCCCGGTGGAGCGTGGATCTCGCTCAACCGCGTGACCAACGACCTCACCGGCGTCGTCGAATGGGGAGCCCGGTAGTGGCTTGCAACCTCGTATGCTGTACGACTACTTCCGGTCCAAGGGCGACGCTGCGGCTTTAAAGTTGATGAGGATTTCGAGGGCGGACCGTTCGCTGTCAGCCGCAGCGGCATAGCTGTGGATGCGGTTGACCTGAAGTGCATCGAGCCGACCGTGACCCTCGGCAGCTGGTGAGCCTCGTTCGACAGGTCGACTGGAAGTGAGCCTGGTCGACCTTGGGTAGTTGTGGAGCGGAGACGAGCAGGAGGGCCATGGCTGATGTCGCTCGACCCGGCCGGGACACCCTCGCCTCCATCAGCCACGCCCAAGTGCTGGAGTTGTCGGCGCGATGGGGGCGGATCGAGGAACTGGCGTGAAGTTAGCCCACTGTCGGACGACTGCGCCAGCGTCGAGGGAGGCCCGGTACTGGGCGAGCCTCGCGTTGAGCAGCACGTGGTTGCGGTACGCCGGTAACCGGACGGAGAACGGGGACAGCTGGCGCATCCTTACCATCACCGCATGACGAAGGGGCGACGCCACCACGGCGTCGGCCCCCTGATAACGCGGTAGTGAAGATCCACCGAACGACTACCAGGTGGGCAGGGCGGTGCCGGCGAGGGCGCCTTCAACCAGAGCGGCTCATCGATCGGCGGCGGAATCAGCCCGTCCAGTACTTCCGGTGATCGCCTGACCTGAGCAGGGTGGCCCAACCCCCGGCGGCCATACCCTGCGCGCCGTCGCGTCTCGTCTGCCTGCTACGGCATTTGCTCAGCACGGTCGACAATATCGATACTCAATATGGCTGCGGATCGGACTGGGTCAGCGGCGTTCTCAGCGTTCGGAACGACCTGCCATCCGAGGAAGCGGTAGGTTTGCGGTTCAAAGATTAGGTCATACCGGTCGATGTCCCCGATGAGTGACACTCCAACGCCCGCCCGACCGGCCGCGTCGGTGATGCTGGGAGAGGCGATTACCCCCGGGATCTTCGTCGCCGCCTCGTACAGGGCGGCCCGTGACTGTGCGGGCAGGTATCCGCGGACTAGCTCTTCCAGGTTGGCGAAGGTCTGCTCATCGCTCGACGCGGTGCCGCCACTTGCCCGCCGCAGGTAGCTGAGCATGCCGGTGGTGTCGGTCGGGACGTTGTTCGGGTAAGCCGGCGTCGGCGTGCACGGCCGGGTGGACTTCAGGAGGCTGCCGTCCGGCGCCCATTCTGCGGCGCGTCCGTCCCGGCAACCGGGAATCACCGTCGACTGCCTGCCGCCGGGCGGTGGGTCGCTGACCCAAATCAGGCCGTCACGGGTGCCATCGACGGAAGCCCAAGAGCGGGTGAGGGTGGCCGCGAGCCCTTTCTGTCCGACGACAGGACCGTAGTTCTTCGTGGTCGTCAAAATGAACTGGTCGGCGCGGGGAGCCGGAGTCTGGTCGGCCCGAGCGGCGTCAGCGGCACGGTGGAGGATCTCCGCTGCCCGAGCACTGCCGGCAGGCAGCTCGCCGTTGATGCCGACCACCTGGCCGATAAGCAGCGCGAATACCCCGACGGCGGCCCCAGCACCGATGGTCGCGAGCCTCCAGGATCGCCTCGGTGCTGACCGCGTTGATCCAGCGATCATGCGATCAACCCGCCCCCGCAGGTGTGGCGGCGGCTCCGCTGGGACGAGCAGGCCTCTAACGTGGTTGATCATCTGTTGGTCGTTCACACCGTCTCCTCTACTGCCCGCGTCGGGTCGTCCCCGCCGAGCGCGCTGCTGACTTTGCGCCGGGCACGGTTGAGCCGTGACCTGACCGTTCCCACGGGTATGCCAATCGCGAGGGCGGTCTCCTCGTAGGTGAGCCCGCCCCACGCGATGAGCAATAGGACATCGCGATCTCTGGCTGGTAGATCGGACAAAGCCCGCGCCAGCGATGCCCGCAGGGCGTGGGCCGCCGCACCGGCCACCACCCGTTCCGCAGGATCGGGAACGATCTCCACCGCGTGGCATCGAGCGGTAGCGCGCAGGTGCGCTCGCTCGCGGCGCCGATAGTGGGAGATTTCCTTGGTCAGAATCCCGAACAGCCACGGCCGGGCATCTACCCGAGACGTGTCGTAGCGCTGACGGCGCCGAAACGCAGCCAGGAACGTTTCGGACACCACGTCGTCGGCCGCGTCAGGTCCCACCCGGCCCTGGGCATACCGGTACAAGGCAACTGCATGCCGGTCGTAGAGAACCGTGAACAGGCGATGATCCGCCAGAGAGGCCCTCACATACCAGGCATCCGACTCTTGGCCGGCGACGAGCTGCTGCTCAACCAGCATGTACCCGAACCCGATTGGCTCGTCTCATTTCAGCCTGCTTCCAGACGTACCGCTTCCTCATCTGTTATCGCCAGCCAGGCCCGATCGAGTTCACGCCCCAGCGCGTTCGCCATCAACCAGCACAGACCCGATTGGGACGACATCGCGGCGGACCTCGCCCGCCGCGCTGTACTCCTGGCAACCAGCTGAGCCGGGAAGCCGACCTTGTCAGGCTGGAAACCTCTTCCGCGGATCCGAAGGCGTCAGCGTTGGCGCTCCCTCAGAGGCGGTAGGGCGCCGTCCGCTCATGTCGATGAGCGTTCACTCGATCATCAAGCAACCGTGAACGGATATCTCTCCGATCACGGTCTCGATCTTGGGACAGCGGAGCGACTCGCCCAGCCGCTAGCATCGCGCTGATTCCCACTCCCCATTACGGAGACCTCCATGCGAAAACTTGCCGCCGCTGCCCTCGTGGGCATGGTCGTGGCCGTCCTCCCGGCAACGGGCGCCCTGGCCGCCGACCCCAAGCCGGATATCGCGGTGAGCTCCGCCGCCGACAAGGCCAACTACGCCGAGGGCGAGACCTTCACCATCACGGTCACGGTGAAGAACAAGAGTTCCGTTGACGCTAAGCGCGTGCACTACACCGGCGGGGACAGCGAGGGCGTCGAGGATGTCGCCTACGGTGTGCTGTCGACCGGCTTCGATCTCGCCGCCGGCGCCACCAAGACCGTTCAGCTCACCGGCAAGACCAACCGCATGGCGTGGCAGGCCGGGTACGGATTCGTCGCCTTCTCGCTTGCCGCCGACAACGGTGAGGCCAACGACGCCGACAACGTCACCAGCGTGCGGCTGCTGGTGGGGGGCGCCTTCGACGATCTCGGCGGCTACGTCTTCCAGGGTGAGTCCTCTGGCGCCGAGTGGACGCCCCGGACACCTGGCGTCCCGGGTGTCAAGGTCGTCGCCACCAGTGCCGACGGCAAGACGAAGTACGCCGAGGCCATCACGGACGCCAAGGGCCTGTTCCGTTTCGCCCGCCTCCCCGTCGGCGACGTCCTGCTGACCTTCACCGCACCGGCGGGCTGGAAGATCCTGGCCGGCGAGAACGGCGAGGAGAACCACACGCTGGCGCAGGTCCGCGTCGACGACAGCGACGAGCCGCAGATCTTCGTGCCGGCGAAGAAGGTCGCCGTGAGCTCGCCGAGCACCTCGCCATCGGCGTCGGCATCAGCGTCGGCGTCGGCGTCGGCGTCGGCGTCGGCGTCGGCGTTGCCGTCAGCGTCAGCGAGCGCCGGCCCGGGCCTGCCGGTCACCGGCGACAACACCATGCTGCTCGTCGGCGCGGCTACCGCCGCCGTCGCGGTCGGCCTCGCGCTGGTGCTCGTCGCACGGCGCCGCCGCCTACACCTGCGGGCCTGATCGACCAAGGTCGCCCCAGCGGCCGAACACCCGCAGGCTGCAGCGCCCCCTAGTCGTGCAAGGCGAAGGGCGCCGAGGCCCCAGCACCCCGCTGGAGCCTCGGCGCCGCGACTCCGGCCGCGGCAACGTCCTCACGCGCGCTCCTCTGGTGTTCACGTTCATGGCCGTCGTCGGCCACTCGAACACCCCCGGCCTCGGGATCTTCCTGTGGGGTCTGTACGCGTTGATCAGGTTTACGCTCATGCCGCCAACCGGGCGTCACGGTAGTGATGGAGTCCGGTGGAGAACCAACGCGCGGTCGTGACGAATTGCGGATGTTCCAGCGCGGACGTGACCTGTCTACCGAGGATGGCGGGCACGGGAATGTGGTCAGCGTGTCCATCCAGTCGGCTCACTGGATCCCTGCTACCGGCTGCGGAAGTGGTCCGCGCAGTAGTGTGCTTGACTGCCGGCGTGGAGCTGTCCATCGATGCTGGTGACGTGTCCCTGCCCGCCACGCTGGACGTGCCGCCTGTCGGGCCGGTGCGCGGTGCGGTGGTCGTCCTGCACGGGTCTGCCGTGCCGCAGCGCTCGTACTTCCTGTACGAGCATTTGGCGCGCGAGCTTCCGCGAGCCGGCGTGGCGGTGCTGCGTTTCGACCGCCGCCTGCATGAGCATGGCGACGTGCCGTTCGCCGTGCAGGCCGACGACACGGTGGCGGCCGTTGCCGAGTTGCGCCGTCGGATGGGCGACGTTCGGGTGGGACTGTGGGGCTGGAGCCAGGGCACCTGGCCCGCGTCGGCGGTCGCGGCCCGCCGGCCCGAACTGGTCGCCTTCCTGGTGCTGGTCGCCACCAGCGGCGTGAGCCCAGCGGTCCAGATGCGGTACGGAACGGCGCAGCAGCTGCTCCAGCGTGGCTATGGCGACGCCGACCTCGCCGAGTTGGCCCGCCTACGTGAGGCGCTCGAAGGCGCCGTCCGCGGTCACATCGACCGCGCGACCGCCCAGGCGGTCGTGGACCGGTACGCCGACAGGCCGTGGTTCCCGCTCGCGCACGTCCCGCGTGATCTGCTCGGCCACCCCGGTACGTGGGAGGACATGGACTACGACCCGCAGCCGGTCATCGCGCAGGTGAACTGCCCGACGCTGCTGTTCTACGGCGATTCCGACGAGTGGACCCCAGCCGAGGACAGCATCGCCGTGTGGCGGCGCGTCGCCAGTACCAACGATTTGACCATCCG
The DNA here is from genome assembly GCF_018070425.1 of Micromonospora sp. C81. Lineage (NCBI taxonomy): Bacteria > Bacillati > Actinomycetota > Actinomycetes > Micromonosporales > Micromonosporaceae > Micromonospora > Micromonospora sp. C81. Next base: position 2,779 of record NZ_JAGPXS010000035.1, on the reverse strand, counting down.
CCGGCTCACCGACTGCACCCACATGCCTACCCGCAGCGGTGCCGAAACCCTCGAATCCGTCAGCCCTGACTACACCAGCACGCTGCTCGGCTGGATAGGCGAGCGAATCAGCCATAGACCAAGGTGACGTAGGAACGATAGTCACCTGCATCGATTCGTCGCCGACCGCGCCCGGTCAGCGTCCGCTCGTGCCGATGTGCGGGCACTCCAGCCCACGAACTGCCTCTCGCAGGCAGGAGCACCCATGACAACAGGTGTCCGCAGGGCATACCGTGCACTCGATGATCCGACCTGCCTTCCTCGACGCCGCCGAGACCGCTGCAGCTATGTTGCGCGAACCGATCCTGGCCGAGCGGTGGTCCACGCCCAGCGCGTTGGCCGACTTCTCGACGGGCGGCCTCGCTCGTCATCTTGCCTACCAGGTAACTCACACGGTGATGTTCCTTGGCGCCGCGCCAGGACAGTCGGCGATCTCGGTGCTGGAGCATTTCACGGGCAACACCTGGGTGACTTCAGGCGTTGACAGCGCTGACAACATCGGCATCCGGCGCCGCAGCGAGCAGGCAGCCGCATCGACGACCGCCGTAGACCTGGCGGGCACCGTCGATGCCGCGATGACCGAGCTGCGGGCCGTAGTGCCTACGCAACCTCTCGACCGCATCGTGGACCTCGGCGACTGGGGTCTGAGGGTCGATGACTTCCTATTGACCCGAGTCGTGGAGCTGGTCGTGCACGTCGACGACCTAGCTGTTAGCCTCAGCTTGCCGACGCCATCGATGCCAGCGGCAGCGGCCGAAGCGACGATCCATCTGCTGAGTAGCCTCGCCGCCTGGCGACACGGTTCCCTGGACGTGATTCGCGCACTGGCTCGGCAAGAACGAGCTCCCACCTCAATCGCCGCCCTCTGAATGCCGGAGGCACTCTCGCGTCGCCGAGACAGCGCGCCTCAACTGCCGCTGAAAGGCGCGGCGATCGCGGGCGTGCTCCCCGAACGACCGATGCAGCGGCAGGAGCCAGCGCTGATGCCAATCAAGGCACTGGGCCGGCAGCTCACGGTCGGTCGGCGGTCGGCAATCCGGTGTGAGCCCGGTTTAGGGGAGCAGGTGGGGAGCAACAGGGTGCCCTGAACGGCCTTGGACTGCGTCCAACGGCAACCAACGGCGCTCAACTGCATCCACCCCTGCCTGCGGCCCCACGTTTCCGCAGGTCAGAGTCGGTGCGGCGTCCTGTTTCACCGCGGAGTGCTCCGCGGTTCTGCGCAACGGTCGACAAGGATCTATGTCGCCTGGTAGGGGAGTGTGCGCAGGTAAAGGCGGTAAGCAGCCACTGGGTGCCCCGGCCTTGCAACTGGGAGCAGATTGGGTGCAGGTTGGCGAAGAGGTCTCTGCGCCCGAAGTGCTCACCGGCGCCGGCCAGGGACGAGGGGCGTTGACCTGCGGTGATGGAGGTCGAGCGGTGCGGCGTGACCTCCCAGTGAAGGGCGAAGTGGTCAGGTGGCGCTGCTCCCCGCCTAGCCGGTGCTGGCTGTCGTCGTGGAGCCCTTCGGGCGCGATCGAAAGAGTTCGCCGCGTCGACGTACCGCTCCGGGCCGTTCGTGGTGCCGTCGGCATGGATCCCGGGAGCTGAGACTCAAATCCCACCAGCAACCTTCTGGCCAGGGCTTCTTGCTGGGAGGCCGCTTCGGCGAAACCGAAGGCGTCAGCGCTGGCCCCGCGGAGCCGATAGGGTGGCATCCGCTCGCGTCGATATGAGTGCGTCTCGCGGCTTTATGAAGGATGACATGGTTCAGCCATGGCCGAGTTGCTGCCATCCGGGCCATCGCCAACTGTCGGCCTCAGGCCAGGTCGCCACGAGCCCGGCGGTGAGTACGCCGCCGAATGCCACGGTTCCCTCGTGGGATGCGTAGGCAATCCAATCGTGATGCTCGTCGATCCAGAGACCCTCCGGCCCGGTGTACCTCGGGGCGACGATCTCCACATCCAACAGGTAGTCGGCCCCATGCTCGCGCAACTCGACTACACGCCGCCGGCCCAGCTCTCGCAGCACTCGGCGAACCTGATCAACGCCGTCGCACTCCCACATCGACTCCCCAGTCAATATCAGCACGTCGTGCGGAACCGAACCACTCAGCAACGGGTGCCACCAGCCGTTCTGCACCCCCCATCGCCGTTGCAGCGACGTCCGCCAGGCTGATGACTCCTCGGGCGTTAGCACGCGCCGGTACGGGACGGGGTCGGTGCGGAAATCGGTCTGCGCCGTCCAGTGCTGCACCTTTGCAGCGAACAGCCGGCGCTCATCGGCCATAGCCAGTGCTTGGACCGCGTCGTACGGGGGCTCGGTGAAGGGGGAATTCGCACTCTCGGCAGCCGTGAGCATCATGCTGGCCACCACGTCACCGCTGGGAAGCCGGTCCGGATCGAGCCGCTCCACCTCCACGAGGATGGCGTCCACGACGTTGTAGCGGGGGAAGATCTCCTTTGCGTCGGTGGTGTAGTGGTACCCATCGGCTTGGCGGCCACTGTTGGGCAGCCGGCCATACTCGCCCTGGAGTTCCTCGTATCGCCTCGTCAGATACCGGCGTGATGCCCAGCGCAACGTTGTGGGATCCACGCATACATCCTCTCCGGTCAGTCCACGGCGCTTCACAGGTGCACGGATCTGGCACCCCTCTGTGTCAAGAGGCCGCGGTGAGGGCTGTTCTAGGCTGGGGTGTGGCGGGTCCGGGAAGTGACTTTTCCGAAGTGTCGATCTCGGGGTTCAGGTCGGCCGCGCTGGATTG
>NZ_JAGPXS010000034.1:0-35887 GCF_018070425.1 Micromonospora sp. C81 | reverse complement strand
CCGTCACCTGACGCGTAACCTCACCAGCCGCATTCCGATCCACCGACGTGCCATCCGCATACGACCACGTACTCGACCCGTCACCGCCGTACGTGATGGAGACGTCCTGGTTCCCCGGAAGGGTCCCGTGGGTGGGCCTGCCATCAGCGGTGAACCCGTCGAAGACGGTTCCGTCGGGGAGTTGCTGGCGCACGGGATGGCCGTCGCTGTCGTAGTCGACGACTGTGCCGTCGGCGCTGGTCTCGGTGGGCACGTCGGTCTCCTCGACTGGCGGCGGGCATGCGCTTCGAGACTAGGAGCGACGACAGAGCAGACGGCAAGACACTTGTTCGGGGACGTCGGAGGCTGTTTCGGGAGGAACTTTGCGACGTCCTCGAACCGGCACGGGCTTCCAGCCGTTCTATGGCGGAACCTGGCTTGGGAGGTAGCAATGTTGGAAGTCGCTGTCGTGGCAGATCAGCCGATCTGGCGAGCCGGCCTGGAAAAGCTGGCCGGCGACGATCCGGATCTGCGGATGGTCGCAGCGGTGGCTGCGCTGACGGACCTGCCGGCCGGTGCGACGTACGACCTGGTCGTTCTGGATGCGGCGGAGCCGGACGCGTCGACGCTGGGGCTGGTCCGCGGGGCCACCCCGTTCGGGCATCTGCTCGTCAGCGCGGACTGGACGGGCCGCCCGAGGCTGATGGCGGCGATCCGGGCGGGGGCCCGCGGCTGCGTGAGCCGACTCGCGGAGCAGGAGGCGGTGCGGGAGGCCATGCGGGTGACCGCGCAGGGTGGCTTCTACCTGTGCCCGCGGCTGGCGGACCGGTTCCCGGCCGAGTTGCCGGGTTCTCCCGCCGACGAGCAGGGCGGGCTCGCACCGCGGGAGGTGGAGACGTTGCGGTGGATTGCGTCCGGCTTCACGCACTCGCAGATCGCCACCCGGATGGGCCTTTCGCAGGCGACGGTCAACACGTACGCGAAGCGGATCCGCGCGAAGCTGAACGCCAACAACAAGGCCGAGCTGACCCGCCGCGCGATCGAGCTCGGCCACTTAACGTCCGTGAAGAGCTAGAAGATCGTGCGTCCCATCATCATCAGGTGGCCGAAGACGCCGAAGACGCCCATGGTCAGCGGCGCGATGAGGATCGCCGCGAGGACGCCGAGCGCCTCGGCGCGGCTGCGGCGGATCGGCGGTTTGGGGCCGGGTCCGTGTGGCTTGGCTGGCGGCATGAACACGCTCATCGCGACTCCGGCCGCGATGACGAGCAGTCCCGCCCCGAGCAGGATGACCGCTGCCACGCCGCCGGAGGTGGCGTACGCGCGGGCTGCGGCGACCAGCAGCCCGAAGACGCCGATGGTTGCCGCCCCGCCGAGAAGGTAGAGCTCGGTGGTGAACGCCGCTCCGCGTGCCCTGACGGCGATGGCGATGCAGATGAAGAGGGCGAGGATCACGGCGAACCAACGTCCGGAGAGGGCCAGCACGGGCATGGCCACGGCGAGGGCGAGGACCGGACCGGCCAGCACGATGGGCAGGATCCGGGCCGAGGTGTGCACGAGCTCGGGGATGGGCCGCACGGGCGTCCATGCTGTGATGAGGGCGGCGATGCGGCGGCCGAGGGCCAGCATTCCGGTGGCGACCGCAGCGGCGATCGCGGCGGATTCGACGGTGTCGGCTTCCAGGCCGGCGGTGAGTGCGACGGTCAGACCGCCCGCGAGCAGAGATACCTCGGCCGCGACGAAGATCGTTTCGGGCAGCATCGCGATCGCCATGAGCATCGCGGTGTTGGCGCCGATGGCGGCGCCGCCCCAGGCCCAGTCGCTGCCGCCGAGGCCACGGGCGATGAGCAGACCGGCGCCGGCGAGGCCGGGTACGGCGGTGAGCGCGACGGTCAGCACGAGGCCGACCGGCACCGCGGTGGGGCGTTGGCGCAACCCCCAGGCGGTGCCGAGCAGAGCCATGCTGGCGACGGTGAGCCCCACAGCCGCACCGGTGTCGGTGCCGTAACTCAGCGAGAGCAGGACGGCCGCCGCGATCAGCAGGATGAGGCCGAGGGCGAGCACGACAGGCCCGGGGTGGACGCCGTTGCGGCGTAGCTGTTCGGTTTCCTCGGCGACGGCCTCGTCGATGTCTTTGACGTCGAGGACGTCGACCGTGCCCCCTGCGAGGTCGTACAGGTAAAGCACCTCGCCATCGACGACGCCGGCCTGCAGCAGTGCGATGTCAAGGGCGAACGGCCCGGTGTCGGCACGGGCCAGTGACCAGACGGGTGGCAGCTGGTCGGAGCCGCCCTGGCCGCACAGTTCGGCGAGGCGGGGGGTGTATTCCCCCAGCGGGCTGAGCGACGGCAGGGCGATGTCGACGCTGCGGTAGGTGCCCACCACTGTGACACGGGTGTGTTCGTTCGCCATGCGACGGCCTTTCAGTTGACGGGTTCGAGCGCCGGCACGGGAACGGCGGTCTGGATGAGCTGGTTGGGGTGGCCGCGCCGGACCAGGACGCCGCGACCGGGCGGGCGCTGGGCGGCGCGTTCGTCGCCGAGGATGACGCCTTCGCGCTGGTCGCCGGAGAGCACGATGCCGCCGCAGCCCATGTCGCGGATGCGGCTGGCGAGCTGGTCGGACATGCCGGAGCGGACCATGCCGGCGACCCGACGGGCGAGGACGAGGTGCAGGCCGACCTCGCGGGCCTGCGGGACGAACGGTATGAGCGGGGCGAGCACCGCCTGCGGGCCGCCGGCGAGCAGGTCGTAGTCGTCGACGACGACGTAGATTTCCGTGCCTTCCCACCAGTCGCGGGCTTTGAGCTGGGCGGGGGTGATGCCGGGCGGCGGGATCCGTTCCTTGAGTTTGTCGACGACGCTCTGGACGTAGACCCGTGCACTGTCGGCGTCACCGGCGTACGCGCCGAGGTGGTCGGGTCCCACGGCGTCCATGAGCGAGTGGCGGTAGTCGAAGAGGACCACCCGCATGTCGTACGGGGAGATGCGTTCGGTGAGCCCGGTCAGCCACGTACGCAAGAAGGTGCTCTTGCCGGACCCGGCGTCGCCGTAGATGAGGAAGTGCGGGTCGCCGGTAGTGAGGTCGAGTCCGACGGTGCGCAGGTCGTTCTCGGCGACGCCGATCGGCACGGTCTCGGGGGTGGCGGCGGCCAGGGTGGGCAGCTCGATGACCGTGATGCGCTGTGGCAGCAGCCGGATCGGGGGTGCCGAAGGACCGGTCCAGTGCTCGGCGATCCGGGCGATGACGTCCTCCTGGGCTTCGCGCAGCCCGTCCGCGGAGTCGACGCCGTCGAGGCGGGGCAGCACGAGCTGGAAGTAGACGCCCGGTGCGCTGATGCCGCGGCCCGGCACCCCGGCGGGCACCCGGGCGGCGATGCGGCGGTTGACGTCGGATTCGCTGGGGTCGTTGAGGCGCAGCTCCATGCGGGTGCCGATGCTGTCGCGCAGGGCGGGACGGATGTCGTTCCAGCGCCCGGAGGTGAGCACCAGGTGCACTCCGGCGCCCAGGCCGCGCGCGGCGATCTCGTTGACCGCGGCTTCGGCGCCCTCGAACTCGGTGCGCAGCGCACCCCAGTTGTCGATCATCAGGAAGACGTGCGGGGCGCCGAGGTCAGCGAAGGTCTCGATGCCCTTGGCGCGCATGGTGCGTTCCCGTTCGACGATCAGTGCGCGCATCTCGGCGAAGGTGCGGCTGACCAAGTCGGGTTCGGCGCGACCGGCGACGGTGCCGACGTGCGGTGCCGCTGCGTACGGGTGAAGTGTCCCGCCGCCGAAGTCGATGCAGTAGAACCGCATCTCCTCGGGGGTGTGGGTGAGCATTCCGGCGAGCATGATCGTGCGCAGGAGTGAGCTGCGCCCGGTCCGTGGTGCGCCGACGGCGGCGAGGTGCCCGTGAGTGCCGCCGAAGTCCATGACCAGCGTTTCCTGGTCCTGTTTGACTGGCAGGTCGAGCAGGCCGATCGGCACGGCGAGGCGCCCGGACAGCGGCCAGACGTGGGCGGAGTAGCCGCGTTCCTCTTGGACGGAGGGCCGGCCGATCAGGTGGTCGAGGGCGAGCGCGGCGGGCAGCGGCGGCAGCCACACCTGGTGCGCGGGGCTGGTGACCGAGGTCAGCCGGTCCACCAGGATCTTCAGCTCGGTCGGGCCGGGCCGGGCGGTGAGCTGCGACTCGTCGGGCTCCTGCACGTTCGAGGTGTAGGTGCGCAGGTCGAACGGCAGCAGCGCGCCGTCGCCGCGGCCGGCGCTGAACCGTTCCTCCGCGCTGACGTAGGGGGCGGAGACGTGGGCGACGCGGAATCGCTGGTAGATCGACTCGTCCACTTTCAGGTACGCCGAGCCGGGGATCGGGGGGAGTTTGTACGCGTCGGTGGTGCCGATGACCGTTCGGCTCTCGGCGGCGCTGAAGGTGCGCAGGCAGATCCGGTAGGACAGGTGTGAGTCCAGTCCGCGCAGCTTGCCCTCCTCGAGCCGTTGGGTGGCCATGAGCAGGTGCATGCCGAGGCTGCGGCCGACCCGGCCGATCTGGACGAACAGCTCGGCGAACTCGGGGCGCCCGGAGAGCAGCTCGCCGAACTCGTCGACCACGATGAGCAGCGTGGGCAGCGGTTCGAGCGGGGTGCCGTCGAGTGCGGCGGCGCCGGCTGCGCGGCGAATCTGGTATTCGCGGACGGTGTCGACGTTGCCGGCGTCACGCAGGATCCGCTGACGGCGCTGCTGTTCGCCCATCAGGGCGGCGAGCACCCGGTCGATCATGGCGGCGTCGTCGGCGAGGTTGGTGATCAGCCCGGAGACGTGGGGCAGGCCCTGCAGCGGCGCGAACGCCGCGCCGCCCTTGAAGTCGATGAGGACGAAGCTGAGAAGCTCCGGCGAGTGGGTCAGCGCGAGGCCGGTGACCAGCGTACGCAGCAACTCGCTCTTGCCGGAGCCGGTGGCGCCGACGATCAGACCGTGCGGCCCGGACCCGCCCTGCGCGGATTCCTTGATGTCAAGCACGACGGTCTGGCCGTCGCCGTCGACCCCGATCGGCGCGCGCAGCATCCGCGGGTCGCCGGCGGTGACCCATCGGCTGGTGACGTCGCCGCGACCGGGGTCGGTGCCGAGGATCATCTCGCTGAGCGAGCGGGTGCGGGTGAGGACCTGTTCGCGTTCGTCGCTGAGCCGCAGCGGCGCGAGGTTGCGCGCGATGAGCTCGGCCAGCAACGGCGACACGTCGTCGGGCCGGCAGCGCAGCGCCGGGGTGACGACCAGATCGTGGCGTCCTTCGGTGACCACGTGTCCGGCGTCGTCGAAGCGGATCCGCAGGTCGACCCGGCTGGGCTCGTCCAGCTCCCGCTCGCCGCAGAAGATCAGAGTGAGGCCGAGCTGGGGTCCGGCCCCGGCGAGCAGGGCGGCCATCAGGTCGGAGCGGCCCCATTCGGAGAACGGCGCGAATCCGGTGAAGAGCACGACCAACCGCCGCTGCTTGGCGGCGGGGCGATCGCCACTGAACCCATTACGCCGGGTGGTCTGCAGTTCGGTGCGCTGGGTGAGTTCGGCCTGCAGGAAGGTGGTCAGGACGTCGGGGCCCTCGGCGACCAGCGACACCGATCCGCTGTCACTGCGGGCGTCCGGCTCGAAGGTGTGCGGCAACCACTTGGTCCATTCCCAGTGTTCAGAGCTGGCGGTCTCGACCACCAGGGTGACGTCGTCGGGGGCGTGCAGGACGGCGATCTGGCACAGCAGGGCTCGGGTGAGCAGGTCGGTGCGGGCCGGGTCGCCGACGACGCTGATGACTCCGGCGTTGCCGACGTCGATGATCATCGGCTGGTTGTCGAGGTGGCCCATCCGGTCGATCAGGCGGTGCGCCGCCTGCATGGAGTCCCAGTCGTAGTCGCCCAGCGGATCCATCTTGGGGTCGAGCTCGATCGGGGTGGCCAGCCGTACGGCCCCGTGCCCGATCCGGACCCGCAGGAAGTCGGCGTCGTCCTGGCGTCGTTCCCACACGCGGTGCCGGTTGATGCTGATCGACCAGAGCCGCTGCGGGTCGGGGTTGGCGAGCGCCGCGACGGTCCGTTGGGCCTGGGCGACCTCGCGGGCCTGGTCGCGGGCCAGCGCGAGGTGCCGGCGGTAGCGGATGCGCTGCTTGCGGGCGGTGCGGCCGCTGGTGCTGCGCTGCTGCATTCGCATCGCGATGACCGCGCCTGCGGAGGTCACGAAGAACAGCACACCAATGATGATCAGCGCGGGTTTGCCAAACGTGATCATGTACGCGGACATGCCGACGCTGCTCAGCAGCGGCAGAATCAGCGTCCACGCGGAGTTCGCCTGGTTGTCGGTGGGCGGTTCCGGCGGGCTGGGCAGGGTCACCGTCTGCTCCGGCAGTTGCGGCAACAGCATCCGGGCGGGCCGGTGGAAGGCCAGGCGGCTCATCAGGCTCCTCAGCCTCGGACGTCGAAGTCGACGTCGGTCAGGTCGGCGGCTTCCAGCGTGCTGAGCTGTTCGTCGGTGGGATCGTCAAGGGTGCTGATGCGCCCGGCGTGCTGCTCGGTCATCGCCTGGAAGACCTTGCGCGCGTACCGGCCGTTGCCGAAGCCTTCGCCGCGGTCGATGGTGGCGAAGAACTCGGCCAGTCGGTCCTGGGCGCCGTCGGAGAGCCGATAGTCGTGGTCCTTGGCCTGTTTCGCGACGATTCGTGCCATGTCGACCTCGGAGTAGTCGTCGAAGGTCAGGGTGCGCGAGAACCGGGACGACAGGCCCGGGTTGGCGGCGATGAAGTGACGCATCAGGTCGGGGTAGCCGGCCACGATGACGACGACCTCCTCGCGGTGGTCCTCCATGAGCTTGACCAGCGTGGAGATCGCCTCGCGGCCGAAGTCGCTGCCCTGCCCCTCGGGCACCAGCGCGTACGCCTCGTCGATGAACAGCACCCCGCCGAGCGCTCGCTCGAACGCGGCCTGGGTCTTGGGTGCGGTGTGCCCGACGTACTCGCCGACGAGCATGCCGCGGTCGACCTCGACGAGGTGGCCGCTGCTGAGCATGCCCAGCGCGGCGAGCAGTTGACCGTAGAGCCGGGCGACGGTCGTCTTGCCGGTGCCGGGGTTGCCGGCGAACACCAGGTGCCGGGACATCGGCGGGGGTGCCAGGCCGGCCTCGCGGCGCCGTTTCACCAGGTGCATCAGTTTGACCATCGTCCCGACGTCCTGCTTGACGCGGGTGAGCCCGATCAGCTCGTCGAGTTGGTCGAGCAGCGGCTGCAGCTCGACGGTGTCGGGCTGCAGGGCGATGCCGGCCGCCGAGGTGGCGACCGTCGCCGGGGCAGCGCCCGTCGCCGGAACGGCGACCGAGGGCCAGCGCGCCGCGCCGACCCCCGAGCTGTGACATTCGGTGAAGGTCGCCGATGCCCGGTCGCCCTGGCTGACGTCCTCGTCCGTTTCGCGTACGGCACACCGGTGGAACGCCGGGTCGGCGTCGTCGCCGATGTAGATGGCGGGATATCCGGTACGCGAGAACGTCGAGTCGGCGATGCTGCCGTGGGCGCCCGCTCCGAAATAGATGCCGTTCTTCTTCGTGTCGGTGACCGTCAGTCGCCGCACTGACGGGCGCGCGCCGGTCCAGACAGCTATCCCGCTGCCACCGATCTCGGCGACCTCACAGTCGTCGAGTATCGGCTCGGCGTCGACATCGATGAAGATGCCGGCGGCGCCGCAGCCGCGTACGGCGGTGCGCGTGATCGCCGGCGCGGCACCGGCTGCGACCTCCACTCCGGTCTGGGCGATGTCGCGGATGACGCAGTCCTGCAGCAGCGGCCGGTGCGGGGTGTCAACCCGTACACCGGTGTGGCACCTGGCCACGGTCAGCCCGCGCAGCTGGGCGTCGGCGGTCTCGTCGATCTGGATGCCGCCCAGTTCGGCCCGCTCGACCCGGCCGCCGCGCACGTGCAGGATCGCCGCACCGGAGGCGCGCACGCCCAGCTCGGAGGTGCCCTCGACGGTGACGTCGAGCAGGGTGACCGCCGCCGCGCCGGTCAGGTGCACGGCGGTGAATCCGCAGTTGGTCACGGCGCTGTCGCGCATCAGCAGCCGGCTGGCGCCCACCGCGAAGACGCCGTTGGCGGCAGCGGTGCTCAGCGCGCCGCCGGTCCAGCGAACCTCGGCGTCGTCGAGAAGGGCGAGCCCGGTCTGCACGCTGTCGGTCACTGTGGAATTGCGTACGCCCAGCCGGCTGTGCTGGGTTGCCAGCACCCCGGAGGTGCCGGCCCGGTTGACGGTGGTGTCCACCAGCAGCGCGCCGGACGTGCCGCCGGTGACGAGCCCGGCCGCGCCGGTGCGGCTGATCTCGCAGTTACGCACGACGACGCCGGTGCCCTGCGGCGGCTCGGCGATCTCGTGGTCGTCGGCTCGTCCGGGCCGCACGGACGCCCACCAGGCGCGGTCGCCGGGCAGGTTGCCGAGCACGCGGACGCCGTCGCCGCCGACGTCGTGCACCTGGCTGCCGGACAGGCGCAGCACGCTGGCGTCGCGGACCTCGATGCCGGCGTCGGCGGCTCCGCCGATGTCGCAACCGGTGAGCACGGCCGAGGCGTTCCCAGCGAGGCGGACCGCGACCCCCGGGGTGTCGGTGAGCACGGCGTCGGTGAGTGTGAGCACGGCCGACCCGGTAGCGGCCACTGCGGCTCCCGTGACCCGCAGCCGTTCGGCGTCGAGCCTGGCCCCGTCGGCCACGCCCACCGCGACGCCCTCGGCGCCGTCCACCGAGCAGCCGGTCAGCCGGGCCGTGGCACGGCCGGTGAGCTGCACCGACCCGGCGGCGACACGGCTGTCCTCCAGGTTCAGGTGCCCGGAGGTGACTGTGACATCGCCGCGGATCGTCAGGCCGCGCGCGGTGACCGTGCCGGCGCGCACCATCAGGGCGGGCCCTTCGGCCGCGACCAGCTCCACCAGACCGTCCACGTTCTCGGCCATGACGGTGACCGTGCCGTCCAACACGAGGCACTCGCGGTAGGTGCCGGCCGCCACCGCCACAACAGTGCCCGGCTTGGCGGCGCGCACGGCCGCACCGATCGTGCGGTGCCGGCTCCACGCCCGGGTGGAGACCCGTTCGATCTTGGCGGCGGCCACCTCAGGACGCACAGTTCGCCCGCACCTGGGCCAGGACGATCCGCGCCTGCTTTGCCCCGGAGGCGTCCTGCGCGTCGAGCCGCACGGCGATCTGGTTGCGGTGCACCGGGAAGGTCCCGACGCCGACCCAGGTCCCGGCGGCCTTGCGCTGGTCAACAGTGAAGTTGGCGTACGGCGTGCCGGAGGTCCCGGTGGTGATCGTGTATTTGACGCCGTCGGCGAGTGTGGTTCCGGGCACCGCCGGCACGTAGACGCCGACCTGGCAGGAGGTGATGCGCTCGCCGGTGCTGAACGACCATGTCGCCGTCTGCGGCTGGGTCTGCTCCGCGGTGGGCAGGGGCAGCGTCTGGAACGTGCCGCGGCAGCCGTCCTGCTTCCAGCCGCCGGTGCCGATCGTCCGCCACTGCGCGGTGCGGCCCTGGGCGTCGAACCCGCGGTCGGCACGCGCCTCGCAGTCCCAGCCGGCGACCCCGGTGAAGCCCGCGACCGGCGGGGCCGAGCTGGCCGGCGCCTTGCCCTTGAAAGCCGCCTTCTGGGCGGGGCTCATCGGCTTGACCAGGTGCCAGAACACCCCGACGACGACGGCGCCCACCGCTACCAGCGCGGTCACGGTGATCAGCGTCGGCAGCCGGACGGTCCTCCGCTCACTCGCCGGGCGCTCGGCCGCGTGTTCGACGAAGGCCCGGACGAACTGGCCGCGCCGGCTGAGCTCCTCGGACGCCCGGTGCTCGACGTCCGGCCCGGCCGGATGTTCAGTTCTCGTTGCCCCAGTCATGCTGCTCCGCGCTCGGCTTGCCGGTGTGTAGCTGACCCGGATCATCGCGCACGCTGCGGGGACGCGGCCAAGCCCCGCGAACAGGGGACATGTGCCGGTCCACCCGCGTGGCAGGGTCAAGCAGCGAAAGCTCCAACGGCTGGCGTACCAGCCCGCGCAGTGACGCGCAATGGAGTGGGGCCATTACCGGTGGTAATGGCCCCACTCCATTGTCAATGTGCCTCGCACCCCGTTGGCACTTACCCCGAGTCGAGGCGTCGTGCCACCGCGCGTGTCCTCTGGTGCGTGCTGAACTTCCGCGTCACAGGCGTCACACGATGGAGATCGACCGCACCTGGGTGTTGCCCTTGGTGTCGACGTACACCTTGTAATCGCCGACGGTGTAAGTGCCAGCAGCGTTGTTGTTGATGGTGAACGTGCCCGTCACAGCAGACTCGCTGCCGTCGATGCGGGTCTGCTTCACCGTGATGGTCAACTCGTTGGTGTTGCCCTTCAGCTTCTTGACCACGGCCGACGGCTTCGCGTCGACGGCCGCGTTGGCGACCGTCACGTAGACGGCGTCGGGTGACGAGAACTCCGCGTTCTTCTGCCCATCACCGAACACGAAGAAGCCCCGCTGTTCGACGGCACCGCGCCCCGGGAACGGATCCGGGTTGGAGGCCAGGTACGTCGGGTTGAGCTTGTACAGGTCCGTCTTGGAATCCGCGAGGACGGGCTTCACCCCGGCGTACGGCGCATCGGTGATCGCGAGGTTGACCGACAGGTAGATGGCGTTGGGGTTGGTGGCCGAGATGCGCGAGGAGAAGTACTTGTCCGCGCTCTGCCCTGCGGGAACGGCCAGCGGCACAACCGCGCCGCCGACGAGGATGTTGAACTGGAAGCCGCCGTAGCCTCCGGCGACGAACTTCGCCCAAGCCGCGTCCGACATGTGGTCGGGGCGCTCCACCTTGAACTCCAGACGCATCGGCGCCACGTACGAGTTGTTCAGGTACTCGGCGTCGTTGAGGGGCAGGTAGACCCCTCCCGGCTCGTGGCCCAGTGCGAAGGCCGCCTGCGTCGGGGCCGTGTTGCCGCGCCCGTTCCACATCGGGATGTTGAACGAGGTGGCGCCGAGCAGGGCTTGGCTGCCCAACTGGTTCGCGCCGACAGCCGGAGACGCGTCCTTGTAGGTTCCGATCGTGACGTCGAGCAGGTCGAGGTCCGCGCGGTCGGCGTTCAGCCCCGGCATGTCCGCCCACATGAACTTGGCGCCGGCGGGCCCGGAGTAGCGGGCCATCTCCAACATGCCGTCGGCCATGATCTTGGTCATCTGCACTGCCGAGTCGACCTTCATCCGCTCGTTGGCCGTGTGCCACCAGCGCTCGTTACCCGGGATGACGGCGCCGAAGGCAGTCATCTTGTTGCGGAAGTTGCTGGCCAGCGTGCCACCGGTGGTGCCCTGTGGGTACACCACGTCCCGGAGGGAATACGGATCCGCGAACTCCTGCGGGCTGTGGTCGATGGAGGCCTGGTAGCTCCCGAACTGAAGAGCCGTCAGCGGGTTGTCGTGAGTGACGTACAACCCGGCGCCGATGGGCGAGCCAAGGCTGCCGATGGTGAACCCCTTCGACTGGAAGGCGTCCGTGACCGCCGCCGTCGCCTGGCCGGAGTCAGCCGCGTTGAGGTGCATGCTGCGCACGTACATCGGCATGCTGAGGCTGCCGGAGGCGTCCGTGTAGAAGCGCGTCGGGGTCTCTGAGTTGATGTTTCCCATGAGGGCGAAGGTCAGGTTCGGCGTGCCGTTGCTCGCGTTGCGCAACAGGTTCGCCGGGATGCCCATGTACTTCCCGATGTAGGCCTCGCCTTCGACACCGTCGCGGAAGAACAGGTCGGCGATGCCGTCGGCGGCCTTCTTCAACTGCATGTCGGCGGCCGTGTCTCCCAAGGAGCCGAGCCCCTTGGAGAGGAGGAACATCCCCCACACGACGGCGTTCTTGCCGTACTGCGGGGTCGGCATCTCCATCGCCACATCGGTGTTGATCTCCAGCGTCAGCGAGTCGCCGCTGATCGTGGTCTGAACCTTGGGCGTGGTGCCGGAAGCAGCCGGGAGCCAACCCTTCGTGGTCGCGGCGGCGACGATCGCCGACACGAACCGGTCGCGCTCGGCGGAGCCGGCCCCCGCCACGTCGAGGGTGAAGATCGCCCGCGAGGCGATCTGCGTGGTGCTGCCGTAGGCGATGTCCTTGAGCGTCGGGTCACCTTCGCGCAGGGTGACGCCGGCCGTGGCATCCGTCAGCCGGAAGGCCTTGGCGCTGTCCGCGGACAAGCTCATCGACACCGCCGGGGTCACCGATCCGGAGTTGCCGACGATGACCGGGAACCGCGAGTCGGAGGTGTAGGCCGCGATCGGGGTTTCTTCCCGATTGAGGTTCTTGTAGGCCCAGTTGTCGTAGAAGCTCGGGTTCGAGTTGTACGGGATGGACTGGAAATTGGCGGTGTTCGCCGCCGTGGGCGTGCCGGGACCGCCGTCTTCGTAGATTCCCATGACGATGCGGATGCGTCGGTCGAGGGGCAACCCCGCCTTGAGCAGCGCCTTGGCCGCGAGCAGCGTCGCCAGCGTCGGACCGCTGTCGTCCTGAATGCCCGCCCCGTAGACCCAGCCGTCCTGGACATAGGGCGAGTGGTAGGCACCAGGAGTGCCGAGGTTGCCGTCGGCGTCCCGCCAGCGCGCCAGCTGCGCCGGCGAAACGGAAGACGTCGGCGAGTCGAGGTGACTCAACGCCATGACCATTTCCGGGGCGTCTGGGTCACCGATCTCCGCGTAGACGTACTTGTCGGCTTGGCGTTGGACGACCACCGGGAAACCCAGGTCAGTGGCCAGCTTGACCACCCAGGCGAGCTTAGCGACCTTGCGGTCGTACTCGTTCTGGTTGGCTTCGGTGTTGCTGACCGGGAAGGGGTACTCCGTCGCGGCCGTGCCACCCCGGGAGATGGAGTCGTAGCTCGACCCGTCGAGCATCGCCCCGACCAGACTGAGCGGGTTGTAGGTGCCGTCCCCCGCCCGCGCGCTGCTGACACGTCCAGCCAACGCCTCGACTTCCGCGTGGATCGCGTCGCGCTCGGCGTCGGTCACCGACAGGTCGTAGGTGACACTCGGCTGGAAGCGCTCCCCGGAGCTGGTCGGGGACGCGCTTGCCGGGGGCGCAACGGTCGCCACGAGGGTCACGGCGAGCAGGACGGACAAGGTTAAAGTAGGTCTATCTCTCATGGAAACTCCAGAACAGGGGGAAGATCAGTAGCGACAGCACACACCAGCCGTGCCGCCAGTGGCCCTCCGAGTGGGATATCTTGAGGATCATCTGAGAATCCGCCGGTGCCGTCAGCACAGCCGCAGCCGTGGCCCACCTCGCGTGCGGCCTCCATCAGGCCGGCATAGCCAGACCGCCGGCGCGAGGACGCCCCCACCGAGCCGCTTGACGAGTGGCTGACCTCGTCGAGCTCACACTGGGTCTGGCAGGTCGATGAGCGCGAGCTTGGCCGGGTCGTTCACAGCGGTGATCTCGGTGATGTGGCCATCGGCGACGGTGAAGGCGAGCAGGGACAGCGGGGTACCGTTCTCGTCCCAGGAGACAACGCCGGGGCGGCCGTTGACGGTCGCTGCGTGTCCTCGTGCAGCACCGCCCCCTACTTGGGCGCGGGTGGCGACATTGGTGGCTCCGAGCGTGACGAACTGGCCGTCCTGGGTGTGGACGGTGAACTTCACGTCGGGGTGGAGAACCTCCAGCAGCCGCTCGAACTGGCCCTCGCGGGCCGCGGCCAAGAACGCCTCGACCACCTCACGTTGCTGCTGTCGATCGCTCGCGGACTGCCTGGCGGCCTGCACCTTCTGGCGGGCGCGGCTGGTGAGCATCTTGGTTGCGTCATTGGACCTGCCGAGGATGGTGCCGATCTCCCCATGGGAAACGGCGAACACGTCGTGCAGCACGAACGCCAGGCGCTCGTCGGGGCGCAGCGAGTCCAGGACCGTCATCAGCGCCAGGCCCACCGAGTCGCCCAGCGCCACGAGCTCTTCCGCAGCCGGACCATCGTCGAGCGTCACGGCGAATTCGGGAAGATGGTCGTCGAGTGGGACTGTGGGGCGCGTGCGGCCCGAGCGTAGGAGATCAAGGCTGATGCGGCCGACCACGGTGGTCAGCCAGCCGCCGAGGTTGTGGATGGTGTCGGTGTCTTGGCGGGAGAGACGCAGCCACGCCTCCTGGACCGCGTCGTCGGCGTCGGCATGCGAGCCGAGTACGCGGTAGGCGACGGCTGTGAGCCGGCCGCGGTGCGCCTCGAAGGCCTCGGCGATCGGGTCGGCGGGATGGTTGCCGGACATGGTGTTACCTCCCTGGGAGCTGCTCCGTCATAGGGGTGACGGGCACCAGCCCCACGAGGTAACCCCGAGCAAGGAGAGCATCCTGCCATGCAGAACCGACTGAAGAACAAGAACACCATCAACCCCGACGTGTGGAAGGCGGTCGGGCACCTGCAGAAGGCGATTGCCGCCGGGGGCGTCGACCCGAAGCTGCTCGCGCTGGTCCATCTGCGCGCCAGCCAGATCAACAGCTGCTCGGCGTGCGTCTACGCCAGTGTCGCCGGTGGAAAGAAGGCCGGTGATACCGACGAGCGGCTGCACAACGTAGCGGCGTGGCGTGAGGCGCCGTTTTACACCGATGCGGAGCGCGCGGCACTGGCGCTGGCCGAGGCCGCCACCCGGCTGCAGGACGGCGCGCAGGGAGTCACCGACGAGATCTGGGAAGAGGTGAACACCCATTTCACTGAGGAGCAGATCGGTGCGATCAACCTGGGGATCGCGCTGACCAACTTCTTCAACCGGATCAACCGCACCATCGAGGAACCGGCCGGCCAGAGCTGGGGCTGAGCCTCGGGCATGAGCGCATACGCAGGGCCAGGAACGCTTCAACGGCTGCTCGCGACCGGTGCCCGGGCCGACAGGCATGAGTTGTGTCGTTTGGTCGTGGGAGACTCTCGCGCCGTGGACGTTGACGAGTTTTGGGCGGTCGTGGAGTCGGCCGGGGCGGGTCTCGACGGGCGGACCGGCGACGACGGTGAGGCCATTGCCGCGGCGCTGGTGACGCGCTTGGCCACAACATCATCGGAGCGCATCCTCGAGTTCCAGGAGCTGTTCGATCAGTTCCATGACGCCCTCTACCGCTGGGACGTGTGGGCGGCTGCCTACCTGATCGGCGGAGGATGCTCGGACGACAGCTTTATCGATTTCCGGGCGGGAGTCATCGCGCTCGGGCGCGAGTGGTACGAGCGCGTCCTGTCCTCCCCAGACGGACTGGCTGACCATCCCGTGGTACGACAAGCGGCGACCGAGGAAGACGACGGCGCGCTGTTCGCCGAGTCGGTGAACTACGTAGCCAGCAAGGCCTACGAGCAGGTCACGGAGGGTGATGACGACGAGTTCTACGAAGCGATGAAGGCTCGCGAACACGTTGCGGTCGGCATCGACGAGGCCCGCGAGCCCGACATGGGTGAGGACTTCGACTTCGACAACGATGACGAGATGCGGAGGCGGCTACCCCGGATGGCCGAGCTGTTCCTCGATCCCCCGTACTCCGCGACGGCGACCCCACCGACAAGGCTGAGGTCTGTCGGCAACTCGGTCTCCGGCTGACCTGCCAGCCCGAAAACGCAGACGGTGCGCGCTGAAGTTGATTTCAGCACGCACCGCGGAGCAAATCTTTGGTGTCCGAGGGGCAACACGACCCATTGCCCCACCGCCGATGACGCTCAGCGCAACTCTGAAGCTCGCGCAAGTCTAGCTGTGCTGGTGACCTCTTTGGCGGAGCCGAAGAGGTCACCAACCGAAAATCCCTGTTCAGGGCATTGCCCGTGGGATCGGCGTCCTAAGGGATGTCTCGTAACTGGGTGAAGGCGTTGCCCGGCGACGAACCGGTGGTCAGCCGGCGCGGCGGTAGTCGCGCAGGATGAGGGCTTCCTTCCAATCCGGCAGATCACTGCCGTCAGACGGCTTGCGGTACGCCATGATCACCTCGGGGTGACCAGAACGCATGACCCCGTGGTCGAGTTGCGATGATGTTGTGGTCAACCGAGCGGCGCTCGGTCCGTAGGAGCGTCGAGACGCCGAGCTGCACGGCTCGGCGGTGCGGGGATGGTGCCGTCAGCACGAGTCGTGGCCGCCGCAGTCGCAGCCGCAGCCTTGGATTTGCGGCGGTGGAGCGTGAGAGTCATGACCAGCACGACCAGCGCTCCGACGATCAGCCCGAGGATCGCGCTGGCCACCGTGTTGACGAGCCAGCCGACGAGCCCGCCGAGAACACCCGTGGCGTCGTGGGCGGCGACCTCCACGTCATGCACGGCCTCGTACAGGAAGTGCAGGTTCAGCTCGTTCGTGCCTAGCAGCAGGATGTGCCCGCCCACCCACAGCATCGCCGCGGTGCCGACTACCGTCAGCACGGTGAGGACCACCGGCATCGCCCTCACCAGACCGCGGCCGAACGTGGCGACGGCGCCGGAACGTTGCGACAGGCGCAGCCCGGCGTCGTCCATCTTTACGATCAGGGCCACCACGCCGTACACCAGGACGGTTATGACGACGGCGACGACAGCCAGGATCGCCAGGCGGGACCAGAACGCCTCATCGATCACCTCGTTAAGGCTGATGACCATGATCTCCGCCGAGAGGATCAGGTCGGTTCGTACCGCCCCAGACACCAGTGTCGTCTCGTCCTGCACCTTCTCCTCGCCCGCGCCGGAGGCACCGTGATGGGCGATCTTGGCCCACACCTTCTCCGCGCCTTCATAACAGAGGTAGGCGCCGCCGAGCATGAGGATCGGAGTGAGCAGCCAAGGCACGAACTGACTGAGCAGCAGCACCGCCGGCAGGATGATGAAGAACTTGTTGCGCAGCGACCCCACGGCAATGCGCTTGATAATCGGCAACTCGCGCTCGGCCGCCAGGCTCCGCACGTACTGCGGCGTGACGGCAGCATCGTCGACGACGACGCCCGCAGCCTTGGCGCCGGCCTTCGCGGCGGCCGCCCCGATGTCATCGATCGACGCGGCAGCGGCACGGGCCAGCACCGCCACGTCATCCAGCAGGGCTACGAGTCCACCGGCCAAGGGAGGGTCCTTCCAGGGTTGCGGGTCGAACTGGCCCATTCTCGCTCAGGTCCCTGCACGGGGCACGCCACCGCCCGGTCGCATATCGGGCGAGAGCTCGAGGTGAGCGACTATCGCGCTCGGCCGACGGCCCGCCACCGCCGCGCCCGGGTCATCACCTGGCGCTAGCTCACCGACGGTCGTGCACGTCGACCAGGAATGGAACTACCAGATCACCGTCCTCGCCCTCGACTTCGAGACGTTCCTGGTCGGCCTCGTCGACGAAACCGACTTTGATGGGGACGATTGATCGCCCGGTCGGCACCTACCCCAGCGATCCTGAGTGCAGAGTCTGACCCGTCACTGACGCCTTCGATCGCCGAAGAGGTCTTCAGCCTGAAGGGCCTGGTCAAGGCGCTCCCCGTGGGATCGGTGTCTCGGATGACGGAACTGCGGCGGACTCACGCAAGCTCACCCGCAACGCTCCGGAAGTGCGCTGGGCAAGGACCATTGCTCGGCCAGTCTCGGATTGCGCAACAGAGCCATGGCGGTCTCGGCGGCGTCCAGGAACGCGGGTCGGATCATCGAGTGCACGTGATGCGAGCACAGGAACCCTTGTCATCCCCGCACGCGTCGGCGGTGAGCGGCTCCCCGTTGCGAGTGCGTGATCATCGGCAGATCAGGATGGCGGCCTGGGCTGGCGGCCAGGAAAGATCAAGCTGGACCGCCTTTACGCGCCCTCCGACAGGTTCTACGAGCGCTGCGTCGGCTTTGCGTGGTGCTCGAACTGCCGCGAGTACTCCGGTGCCATGGTGTTCGTGCCGCGGAACGAACGCCTCCGGGACCTGCTTGCCGATCTGCCGACGCCCGAGCGTGAGAGGCTTGCTCGCAGCGAGGTGAAGCTACTCGATTTCCTTGATCGCCTCGCCCGGCGAGGAATCTGGCCGACACGCCAGCCGTGATCGGCGGACGAACTAGCGGCGCACTCAATTTGACATGAGCGGAAGCCGCCCTACCGCCTCTACGGGACGCCAACGCTGACGCCTTCGGGCCCACCGAAGAGGTCACCGCCGCCCAGGACCAGGCGGTACTCCTTGCCATTGTTTGATTGCCACTCAGACGCACGACCTGGAGACGTCCCCTTTCTGGCAACTCTCGTTGCTCGGGCCAGTGCGCTGTACCACCGCCGGGCGGTGGTATGGCATGGTGACCGGATGATCGACAGCCATGGGGCGTTGGAGGCTGTGGTCCGGCACGCCATGGAGCTTGAGGACGATTACGACGACATCGCGCCGACCGTCACGGCCCTGGCCGCATCCGGGGACACGACCTTGGTACCCGGGCTGCGGGAGGTGCTGGACCGGTTCCTCGACGAGGGAAACTTCTACGGCCGAGATCTGATTGCCGGTGTCTTGGCTGGCATCGAGGGCGTGGCGGCGTTGCCGGTACTGCTAGGCGCTTCGGCGCGCGATCTCGGGGACGACCAAGACAGTCTCCAGGCCGAGATCATCGAGCTGCTGCACGCAGACCGGGCGACCAGCCGGTGTGTGGTGCGTAATTTCGCCACGGGTGATACGCCGGAGCTGCGCCGTGTTGGGCTGTGGGCGCTCGGGTTCGTGGTCGAAGCACAGGATGTCGAGCTGCTCGCTGCGGCCGTGACCGACGCCGACCCGGAGATCAGGTCCATGGCGGTGGGCTCGATCCCTGACCCAGCCGGCGACGACTGGGCATTCGGCGCGCTCGTTCTGGCGTTGCGTGACCTGAACGAGCAGGTCCGGGTGTCGGCCGCGAGCAGGCTTGGCTACACCGGCCGGGTTGACGCGGTCGCACCGCTCGTTGCCCTCGCCGCCGACCCGACACCGCGAGTACGGTCCATGGTCGCCTACGCACTCGGGCGACTCGGCAGTCACGAGGCGACCCCGGCCCTGCAACGGCTCCTCCAGGACCCCGATCGGCCCGTCCGCGAGAACGCTGCGGAAGCCCTCGGCTCGGTCGGCGGGCCAGCGGCGGTCGATGCACTGCTGGTGCTGGCTGCCGACCAAGACCCACAACTGCGAGTCCAAGCCGCCAAAGCGCTCGCGACGGCGGCCGACTCGGATCCCCGCGTGGCACCGCAACTCACGATGCTGGCACGAGACGGCGAGGCCGCAGTACGAGCGGCCACCCTCAGCGGACTCGCCAGCGCCGACGGCAGGCCATCCCACCGGGGGCGACTCCTGGTCGAATTGGCGGACGACCCAGATCCAATGGTCCGTCAGCGCGTCGCGGTCGTGGCACGACACCTCGCGCCCGACGCTGCCCCGGACATCCTCCACCGATATACCCGCGACACCGACCAGACCCTGCGTCGACTTGCCGCCACCGAACTGGACCGACTGACCAACCCCACCGCTCGCTGACCCGGCAGCCCGCAGTCAGCGATCCGCTGGCGAGACCGCCGTGGACGTTCCCGCGAGGCTGTCCGCCCGGGCCAGGGTGTTCGCCACCGGCCAGGGCCGCAAGACCGACCCGGTCGGCGCCCGCAGCGTCTCTGTGGTCGCTCTGCAGACTGAAGGGCTGCGGCTGCCATTGGTGGGGCACGGGTGTCGGGCACACTGATCGCATGGACGTCCCGTACCCGTGTGTCTGTTGCGGCTACCGCACGTTGGGGGATCCGCCGGGCTCACATGAAATCTGCCGGGTGTGCCGATGGGAGGACGATGTTTACCAGTTACGTTGGCCGTACCGGGAAGACGGTGCGAACAAATCCTCATTGATTGAAGCGCAACGCAACTTCGGCCTGTATGGCGCCTGTGACGAGGACAGCCTCGTTGAGAACCGAGCCGACCCGGCCGACTACGACCGAGAACCGCACTGGCGGACGATCGACCTTCAACGGGACCGCTTTGAGCCAGGCGGTGGCGCCCTGGCGGCTTGGCCGGATGATCGGACCGTCCTGTATTGGTGGCGCCGACGCACGGGCCAGACTTGGTGGGACGACGTGCAGGCCGTCGGTCTCCCCGAGCCGCCAGTTGACGACGCCGATCCAACCGGCTTCGCCGAGGCAGTCCGCGCAGTCGCATCCGTGGCAACCCCGGCCGATCCGGACAATCTCTCAGGCATGTCGATCGATTTCGACCACTACCTGTTCCGGTGCCCTTCGATCCGGGAAGTGACCGTGACGACAGGCCCCGACCCTGCCCAACAGATCACGGCTGCCTGTATCGCCGAACCGGCGGCATCACCGATGCGTGTCGCGGGAGAGGTCAAGGAAACCTGGCTACGCGACCTGCGGTACCGCCACTGGGAAGTCCACCGGTTACGCACCACGGCGACGACCGTCGAACTCGACGTTGCCACCCGCGTCGATCAAATCGGTTACTACATCACCGGGCTGATCGTCGTGCGGTGGCCGCCCGGTCGAGGCGGGGACTGTTGGTGACAGCGGGCTCGCGCAATGTTCGTCCGCTCGCGAATTCCGATAGAGACCCTGTCGGCAGCCGCTCTTTGACATGTGCGGGCACTGCCCTACCGCTTCCGCGGGAGCGCCAGCGCTGACGCCTTCGGATCCGCCGAAGAGGTCGCCAGCCTGAAGGGCCTGCTCAGGACGTTGCCCGTGGGATAGGTGTCTGAGATGACGGACCTGCGGCGGACCTCAGCCCGCTGACTCACGGCGCTGGTTGGGGAGCCCGTGCAGTCGGGTGCGCACCACCAGGTCGTGCAGGGCGTCCACGGCTGCCGGATCTACGCGCTCGGGCAACACCGAGATGTCCCGGGCCGCCTCCAACTCGGCGCGCAGCCGCGACACGTCGGTGGCGAGCCAACCTGCAACGCCCGCGGGGAGCGGGCCATGCTCGGCCTCCCGTTTGGCGGCAATGAGATCCGGTACGTACGACAACCTCGTTCCGAGCACGGCAAGGTTCGTCTCTACGCGGCCGGTGCGCATCAGGTGGAGCCCGGTGAGCAGGACCCGCAGCGTGTACAGCGCAGGCTTGAGCTGCCCGGTTTTGGCGTACAACTTTTCCTGGGTGGCCGCGAATCCGAGGTAGTGGTGCGCATGGTGACGGGTGACCAGCCGCGGGGCCAAGGAAATGAGTTCGGCGTGCACCGCGGTGGTCACAACCACCAGCGGTGACAACAGCTGCTCCAGGACGTACCCGTTGCGGCTGTTCAACAGTCTGACGAACTTCAGCAGATCGTGGCTGACCACGTCCAACTCGACACCGTCGCGCACGCTC
Organism: Micromonospora sp. C81; assembly: GCF_018070425.1. NCBI lineage: Bacteria > Bacillati > Actinomycetota > Actinomycetes > Micromonosporales > Micromonosporaceae > Micromonospora > Micromonospora sp. C81. The sequence continues at coordinate 14,709 of NZ_JAGPXS010000034.1, read as the reverse complement.
ATGTGCTGCAACGTCTGCGGACCGGTGCGCAACCCGACGACCTCCTCAGCCGGGAGCAAGTGCACGGCCCGCAAATCCAGATCGGAGTCGATGGATGCGAATCCGTACAGATGTGCACCGCTGACGGTGGCGAACAGCAGCGGACGAGGCAGGGTGCAGGCTGCCTCGGCGGCCCACGGCGGCACCTCGGTGGTCACTACAGGTTCCTTTCCCGTACGGCCGTGAGCAGCCGATCCACGTCAGCCCACTCGGGCTGATCAGGCAACACGGTGCTTGCGGTCGCGTCGGCGAGCTCAACCAGTAGATCCGCCGTCCAAGCGGCGACCTCATCCCAGGGCAGCTCGCCGCGCCGCACCGCGAGCAGCCGGTCGCGCAGGTGACGAACGTCGACCAGCACCTCCCCGGTCCGAAGCACATGCGCCCCGGCGACCAGCAGCCGGATCATATGCATGGCCTGCTTGTGATTCGTCTCGCCGGTGCGCTCGCGGCGGGCCGCCACTCGTTTGAGCTGATCCCGGGCGTAGTTGCCGTAGGTCTCCGCCACCCGCCTCGACAGGAACGCCTGCCGTGCCGCCAGCAACCACTCCCCGTCGACGGTGATCGTCTCGACCAGCGGAGACCAGAGCACCTCCAGGACTGTCGGGTTGCCCTGCAGGGCCAGGACGCAGAAGCGTTCGAACTCCCAGGAGAACTGCTCCACCGCCGGACCGTCGAGGTGCGTGGGCGGCTTGTCGAGGTGCCAGAACGCCCGTGTGGGCGCCACATACACACCACGCCGGTCGTAGTCGGAGGCTAGGTCATGCAGCCCGTACGCCCGCGACCCGACCACAACGGCGAGAACCGTATGCCGCTCGACAAGCTCGATCACGCCCGGGACGCTACCCAATCACCGCCCTGCACACGTCACCCTTTTCGAGCACTCCGCGTCCGTGAGGTTCGGCTCTTCGACGACGCCACCACGGTGATGCGTGCGCTGGGCACCTGGTTCGGCCAACCGGCCTGAGCGCCGTTCTAACAGTCGCCTCAGATTCGCTCGGTAGGAAGTCGGCATCAGATAAGCGATGTGACCCGTCTGTAGGAGGCTAGTGATGGCAGTCAACGCAGCGCCGTCCGGGGAAGCGCCGGCCGGTCGGTTGGCAGGCCGGTGGGTGCCGTGGTTGGTGATTGGCCTGTGGGTGGCGCTGGCGGCGGTGATGGTGCCATTGAGCGGAAAGCTGAGCTCGGTCACTACCGACAGAGCCGTGGACACCCTGCCGGCCGGTGCCGAGTCCACCAAGGTGGCGGTGCTGGAGGACAGTCTCCCCGGCGGGGAGGACAACACGTTCGTGTTCGTGTACCACCGCGCCGGCGGCATGACCGACGCCGACCGCGCGACGGCCGAGCGCCACTACAACACTCTTGCCAAGCGGTACCCGCCGAAGGTGGCGGCCCCGGCCGGCGAGGACGACGAGGGCCCACCGACAAGACTCTCCACCAACGGCAAGGCGATGATGTTCACCCTCGACGTGAGCACGACCTACGGCGCACCGGAGGCCATCGTCGGGCCGTTGCGTGACGCCGCGAAGGACCGCCCCGCCGGCCTGGAACTCGACGTGACCGGCCCGGCCGCGGTCGACGGCGACATGGACGCCGTCTTCGACGGCATCGACCTGCAGGTCTTCCTCACCACCGTCGTCGTCGTAACGCTCCTACTCATTCTCACCTACCGCAGCCCGGTGTTGTGGTTCATTCCGCTGGTGGTCGTAAGCGCGGCCGCACTGACCGCGATGGCGACCGTCTACCTGCTCGTCAAAGGCTTCGGCATCGTGGTCAACGACCAGAACTCGGCGCTGCTGACGATCCTGGTATTCGGCGTCGGCACGGACTACGCGCTGTTGCTCATCGCTCGATATCGGGAGGCACTGCACCACCACGAGAACGTCCGGGTTGCGATGATTCACGCGTTGCGTGGCGCGGCGCCGGCGATCGTCGCGTCCGCGGCCACCGTGGTCGCCGGCCTGCTCTGCCTGCTCGTCGCGGACCTGAACAGCACCAGCGGGTTGGGCCCGATCGGTGCGGCCGGCATTCTGTGCGCGCTGGTGGCCATGCTGACGCTGTTCCCGGCGGTGCTCGTGGTGCTCGGCAGGCGGATCTTCTGGCCGGCCATCCCGCGGTTCAGCACGACCGTGGAGCTGAAGCAGGGGCTGTGGGGACGGCTTGGCACCGCCATCAGCCGCCGCCGGTGGGTGGCGACGCTCGGCTCGCTCGGAGTCCTCGGCGTGCTCGCCCTCGGGCTGGCGGGCAATACCGGCGCCCTGCGGGAGCAGGACCAGTTCCTGTCCGCGCCGGAGTCGGTGACCGGCTTCACCGTTCTCCGCCAGCACTTCCCGGAGCTCGGCGGCCAGCCGATGACGATCTTCACGCGGCCGGCGTACCAGGAGCGGGTGCGCGACATCGTCAAGGGCACCCGAGGTGTGGCCATGACCGTCCCGGGTCAGACCAAGGGTGGCTGGGCCGACATCTCCGTGTTCCCGACGGACGCGCCGGACACCGTCGCGGAGTACGACACGATCAAGCGGGTGCGCACCGCCGTGCATGCGGTGAGCGGGGCGGAGGCGATCGTCGGCGGGCCGAGTGCGGAGAACCTCGACACCGAGGTGACCACCAGCCGCGACGAGAAGCTGGTGATCCCGCTGGTGCTCGCCGTCGTCCTGATCGTGCTCGGGCTGCTGCTGCGCGCGATCGTGGCCCCGTTGGTCCTGATGGCGACCGTGGTCGTCTCATTCGCCGCAGCCTTCGGCGGCAGCGTGTTCGTCTTCGACACGATCCTCGGGTTCAAGGGCGTCGACTATTCGGTGCCGCTGCTGGCATTCCTGTTCCTGGTGGCGCTCGGCGTCGACTACAACATCTTCCTGGCCAGCCGTGCCCGGGAGGAGGCCGTGCGTCTCGGCACCAGAGAGGGCATGCTCAAAGCCCTCTCCGCCACCGGTGGCGTCATCACCTCGGCAGGCCTGGTCCTGGCGGCCACGTTCGCGGTCCTCGTCTCACTTCCGCTGGTGATGCTGATCGAGGTCGGGTTCCTGGTCGCCTTCGGCGTGCTGCTCGACGCCCTGCTGGTGCGATCGGTCCTGGTGCCCGCCCTCACCCTGCTGATCGGCCGGCGGATGTGGTGGCCGAGCCGGCTGTCCCGACCGGTGGAGCCGCCGGACGGGCAACAGCCGCTCGCCGACGACGAGGAGCCCGCGCTGCAACGGTGAGCGCGGCGGCACGGGCGAGATCCGGGACGGAGCCTCAGGGCCGTCCCGGATCTTTTTCATGGTCCGGCGGTTGGCCGCGTGATTCGACCGGGCGGGGCCGCGGCCGGAAGGTCGACCCGAAGCAGCGCGCCACCGCGTGCGGAGCGGGCGACGGTGGCCCGGCCGCCGTGGGCGTCGACGACCCGCTGAACGATCGACAGCCCCAGACCGGATCCTGGCAACGCCCGGGCGCTGTCGGCACGGTAGAACCGGTCGAACACCCGCGGTACGTCGACGGCGTCGATGCCCGGCCCGGCGTCATCGACCTCGAGCACCGCCGACGCGCCCTCGGCACGGAGCCGGACCTGGACCGGCTGGTCCGCGGGGGACCACTTGGCGGCGTTGTCGATGAGGTTGAGCACGGCCCGTTGGAGCGCAGCGGGACGCCCGCTCACCCACACCGAGGTGACGTCGAGCGCGACCTCGATGTCGGGCACGCGGGAACGCGCCCGGGTCGCGGCGTGCACCACCACGTCGGCGAGGTCGAGCAGGTCGGTGCTCTCGTCGGTGACGTCACCGCGCGCCAGGTCGGTCAGTTCGGCGGCGAGGGTGCTCAACTCGGCTACCTGGGCGCCGAGGTCGTTGAGCAGCCGGGTCCGGCTCTCCGCCGGCAGCGCGCTGTCCAGGGTGCCGCGCCGATCGAGCCGGATCAGCAGTTCGGCGTTGAGGCGCAGGCTGGTGAGCGGGGTCTTGAGCTCGTGGGCGGCGTCTTCGGCGAGCAGCCGCTGGGCCCGCCGGGAGTCCCGGAGTGCGGCGAGCATGTCGTTGATCGACTGGATCAGCCGCCGGATCTCCCCGCCGCCTTCATCCGGGATGTCGGCGTCGAGATCCTGGGTGTGCGCGACGCGTACCGCGGCGGCGGTCAGCCGGTCGATCGGTGCCAGCCCGGTCCGCGCCACGGTCCGCCCGACAAGGGCGCCGCCGACCACGCAGAGCAGCCCGATCAGCAGCATGCCGAACCCGAACCGGTTGATCGGGCTGTCGTTGGCGACGCGGGCCACCTGGACCGCACCGTCGCCCGCCCGCAGCGTGTAGATGAGGTAGCCGTCCTCGTCGATGTCGTTCGACTCCATCAGGTCGGCCGACGCGCCCTGCGCCACGCGCCCGGCGTGCTCGCTGACCGGGGGCAGCGCGGGTTGGCCGGCCGGCGTCCGGGTCGATCCGTCGGGCAGGATGACCCGCACCAGTCGAACGGATCCGGGATACGGCGGTAGCTGGACCTGCGCCAGACCGGCGCGCTCCGCGTCCGTCGCCAGGACGCGGGAGTCGGCGCGCAGCTGATCCTCGGCGGCGTCCCGCAGCTCCCAGTCCAGCAGCTCGCTGGCCACCTGGAAGGCCATGAACACGCTGACCGCGATGGCCGTCGCCGCGATCACCGTCAGCCTGGTCCGCAGTGACCGCCGGCGCCACCATCGGGTCAGCCGGCGCGGTTTCCGGCCGGCGGGCCTGCTCACGGAGGACTCTCCCGCAACGTGTATCCCAGGCCGCGCAGCGTGTAGATCAATCGCGGCTCACCCTCGGCCTCCATCTTGCGGCGCAGGTAGCTCACGTACACCTGGAGGTTGTTGGCGGTGGCGCTCATGTCGAAGCCCCAGATCGCCTCGAACAGCGCGTCGCGGGTCAACACCCGGGTCGCGTTACGCACGAGGACCTCCAGGAGGGAGAACTCGGTCCGGGTCAGGCGCAGCGGCCGCCCGCCTCGCCACGCCTCGAACCTGTCGGGATCGAGCCGGACGTCGGCGAACGACAGGACCTGCGACTCCCCGTCGCCCGGCGTGCGCCGGCGCAGCAAGGCCCGCACCCGGGCCAGCAACTCCTCGGTGGCGAACGGCTTGGGCAGGTAGTCGTCGGCGCCCGCGTCCAGCCCTGCGACCCGGTCCGAGACCTGGTCACGAGCGGTCAGCATCAGCACCGGCAGATCCCGACCCGCCGCCCGCAACCGCCGGCAGGTCTCCAACCCGCCGAGGCGGGGCATCATCACGTCAAGGATCAGCAGATCCAGCGTGTCACCGCCGGCTCCACCGACCCCGTCGAGCACGGCGAGACCGTTGGCGACGGTGCTGGTGTCGTAACCCTCGACCTGGAGAACCCGCTCCAGCGACTCACGGATGGCCGCGTCGTCATCCGCGATCATGATCCGCACGCCGACGCGCCCCCTTCCAATCGATGCTTTTGCCGCTCATAATCCCCGATCAACCTGAGGCCAGGATTAAAGGTCGGGCGCACGGTGGACCGCAGCATCCCATCGCCATGATCAGGTGCACCGTTCTCGTCATGAGCGAGCGTGCCTCCCGGGGGGATGACCTGAACCTTCGAAGGTCTATGCCTTCGGGTGTGCCGAAGAGGTCGCCACAGAGGATGCGCTGCTCCGGGCCGGTGATGTGCTTTGACTGGAGCTCACCGCGTTGCCTGACTGCGGCAGGCGCTGGCCGCGGAGGCTGGATTGGGATACTGCAGCGATGACGGTCAAGGCGCTCATCTTCGACTTCGACGGCCTGCTGATGGACACGGAGACGACGCTGCTGGAGAGCTGGCGTTGGGAGTGGCGGCGGCATGGCCTGGAACTCGATCCGGCCGGCTTCTTCGCCGACCATGGCGGCGACGCGAACGAGCCGCGTTACGCCGCGCTCGCCGCAACGGTCGGACCGGCCTACGACCGCGAGTCCAGTCACGCGCTGCGGATGGCGTATCGGGCGGAACTGAACGCGGCGCTGGAGCCGGCACCGGGCATCGTCGGCTGGCTGGACCGGGCTGCGGAGCTGGGGCTGCGGCTCGCGGTGGCGAGCAGTTCACCGGTCACCCACGTGAGGACGATGCTCGATCGGGCCGGGCTGCGGGCGCGGTTCGAGGTGCTGGCGACCGGCGAGGAGGTGGCCGCACACAAGCCGGATCCGGCCGTGTATCTGCTGGCCCTGGACCGGCTCGGGCTGCCGGCGGAGGAGGCGGTCGCATTCGAGGACACCGCGCACGGCATGGCGGCGGCGCACGCGGCCGGGCTGCGGTGCGTGGCAGTGCCGAACCCGCATGCGGACGGCGCCCACTTCACGGCCGCGGACATGCTGCTGCCCAGTGCCGCGGAGCTGTCCCTGGACGCGGTCTTGGCGGGACTGGCCCGGCGCGTCGGCAGTTTCCGGTGAGCGGGAGCCGGCGCAGACGCCCGTTCAGTGTGTCGGTGGTTGCCGGGTCGCCGGACTCAACTCGACATGTGTGGACGCCATTCTGCGTCTACGACGGGCACCCGGAAGGCTGACCCACTCCAGCCGTGACGGTCCCCCGAGCGTCCGCACGCCTCGGCGATTCACTCGATCACTGACTCCATTGCTGTGCACAAGCAGAAAGGCCACCAGCCTGCCCATTCGGGCGGCTGCCGAGTGACTCCTTGCGATGGAATCATGATCGGGTGACGCCCTTCCACATCGATGTGCCCGAAGCCGTCCTGGACGACCTGCGAGCTCGGCTTTCGCGGACAAGGCTCGCGGCAGCCGCCCCAGGAGAGCCGTGGGCCGCCGGCACCGACCCTGGGTACCTGGCAGGTCTGATGCGGTACTGGCTCGACGGATTCGACTGGCGTGCGGTCGAGCGTGCCCTCAATCGGTACCCTCAGTTCGTCACCACGGTCCGAGGCACGCCGGTCCACTTCGTTCATGTTCGCTCGGCATCGCCCGACGCCACGGCGCTGACCCTGACCCATGGCTGGCCCAGCACGTACACGGAGATGCTGCCCCTGGTGTCCCGGCTCGCAGACTTCGACCTCGTCATACCGAGCCTGCCCGGTTTCGTCTTCTCCGGTCCACTCGCCGAGGGCCCGACGACCGAGGCGGCTGTCGCGGACGTGTGGGCTGAGCTGATGACCCGTTTGGGCTACGACCGCTTCGGCGCCTACGGTGGCGATATCGGGTCCGGCGTGTCGACGTGGCTCGGCGCCCGCCACCCAGATCGGGTCATCGGGGTCTTCTCGCAGCACATCAAGTTCCCGCCAGCGGACCGCAGGGGCGACCTCAGCCCAGCCGAGGAGGCGTTCATCGCCATGCTCGACGCGAAGGCCCAAGATGACTGGGGCTACGGAATCCTCCAGGAAACACGGCCCGACACCCTTGCGGCCGCGCTGAGCGACTCGCCGTCCGGACTGGCCGCCTGGATCATCGAGAAGTACCAGCGCTGGAGCGACTGTGGCGGTGACATCTCCCGCCGGTTCGGCTTCGACGAACTGCTGACCACCGTGATGCTGTACTGGGTCACCAACTGCATCGGCACGTCCTTCCGGCCCTACCGTGACGACCGCCTAGCCCCACATCTGCCAATGGTCGCCGTACCCGCCGGTATCACGGTCAGCGTGGAGGACGCCGGCCTGCCCCGGTCGTTCGCCGAACGCACCTACGCCAACCTCACCCACTGGCACGAGCCCAGGGTCGGCGGCCACTTCTTCGCCCAGGAGGAGCCCGACCTGCTCGCTGCCGACCTGCGCGCCTTCTTCAGCGCGCTGCGGTAATCCAGGAGCGGCCTGTCGTTGGGGCCTGCTGGGCGAGGCGGTGGCGTCGGTGCTCGGCCGATTCGTGTTCCAACGCGCGATGCCGTCCGCCCTGTTCCTAGCCCTGTCCCACATGCCGCTCTCCGGGTTCGCCGGCCGCCCCCTGCTCGCCTTTGGGGTGAGCACGGCCGCGGTCGTCGGGTTCGGCTGGGCCGGCGCGAGCTGGCTGTTCGGTCGCAAGCCCGGCGAACGGCCGATCTGGGGCATGGCCGCCGGGTACGTACCGCTGACCAGCGGATCCATCGTCCTATTGCCGGTCTCCGGCGTATTCCGGTCGGCCCCCTCGTGCCCTCATGCCGTGGTGGCGGGACGGTGGGTACGCACGCGCGGCGGCAGGCGGGTCTGGCAGGAGTGGGCGCCGACAGCCTGCCCCGCCGGCCACCCCGTCCCGCTGCGTGCCCACGGTGGTGCCCGGCCGGCTGCCGCTGGATGGGGCGTGTGTGGAGCTGCCGGCAGGAGGAGTGCCCGCGGGTGGTGGTCGACCCCCATCACCTGCCGCGCTGCCCGTTGGCCGGATCCGAGGGGGCCACAGCCGTCAACGGGGCGACGGTTGACCCCGGCCGGCAGCCCGCCAGATCGGCCCCGCCTCGTGTGTCAGAGAACCCACCCAGAACGCGAGCTAGCGTTACAAGCTGGAGTATCCGCACGTCACGGGGCGGGACGGTATCGCAGCCAGCCGGATTGCGGAAGGTTTCACCGCGCCGCCCTCGACGCCGGAGCCGACCCGGCGGTGGTCACCGGCTGGATCGCGCAGACCCAGGCTGAACGCGCCCGCGCGGAAGCAGACCTCCCCGCAAACGCGGGCACCCCCGCGCGCAGGATGAGCCGAGCAGAAATCACAGCCCTGGTGGACGCGTTCGGCGACATCACCGCCGTGCTCCGCGACGCCGACCCGGCCGACGTCTACCGGCAACTCGGTCTCCGGCTGAACTACCAGCCTGGAACGCAAACGGTGCGCGCTGCAGTCGATCTCAGCACGCACCGTGAAGCAAATATCTGGTGTCCGAGGGGCGACACGACCCATTGCCCCACCGCCGATGACGCTCAGCGCAACTCTGAAGCTCACGCAAGTCTAGGTGTGGTGGTGACCTCTTCGGCGGAGCCCGAAGAGGTCACCGGCCTGAAGGGCTCGCTCAGGACGTTGCCCGTGGGATCGGTCTCCCAGATGACGGAACTGCGGGGGATTTCAGCCTGCTCACCCGAGACGCTCTACGTCGATCCGCCGCCGCTGCAGGCGCGGCGTTAGGCAACCCGAGGCGCCGGCCGGGCCAGCCACCTTGGGAACAGCGCCACGTGACCACATCGCCCAACGCGATGCGCTGACCGAACTCAGCCCGCTACTCAACGACCGGCTCGACGACCGATGGAGCCGGGTGGCGGCCGCACGCGCTCTCGCCCGCCTCGGCATCCCGACCGCGGACCTGACCGTACCGCTCGTCGCCGGTGTCACCGACTACGCCGGACGGTACGGCCTGGCAACGATTCTGGAACTACACGCTGTCGAGACGATTCCCCATCTGATTGAACTCGTCGACGGCGACAACCGCCTCGCGGTCACCAGCCTTGCCGACCATTTGGTCTGGGCCGACGAACTGCTGAGCAACCGAATCCGCGCCACAATCACCGCCCTCAATCCCGACTAGCCGGTCGTGTTACCCGATATCTGACACAGATCCGTCACGCGTCAAGTGGAGCCCCACATCCCGGCGGTCGGCCGTCCGGCCTCGGGACCTGCGTGACACATCGGTATCAGGATCTGCGTGACGTCGACTGGCGGCCGGTGCACTCGGACTTGCCGCTGTCACCGAGCGTGGAGTTCAGGCCGTCGGCCCAGTCATCATCGGCGAGCCCCGCCGCAACCAACACGTCGCGCCAGTCCTCCTGGGCCAGGACCACAGCATCAAGGAAGCGTCGGCTATCTCCCCGAGACAGGAAGACCACGGCAGCTTGAACACGCTCGACGCCTTCGGCGCTGCTGCCCGGTCCCAAATGCACGAGATCCGCCAACAGGTCCAGGACGGCTTCGACCTCAGACGGTCCGAAGCGCGCCCGGACCCACACCTGCAATCGATCGCTCACCATAGACCCGAGTATGCCCAGGATCGCCAACCCGACAGGTAGCCAGCTCTGGCGGTAGATCAGCTAGCCGGGCGTTGGCCACTCACGTCGTGGATGCCGTGGCGTTCCGGTGCTACCGGCGGCTGGCTTGGTGTTCGAGGAGGTCTTCCGCGTCTGCCCGGGCCTCGGGCGACGCCGCCGAATGTCCGACCGCTTGTCGCAGCAGCTCAAGCCACTGGGGGGCGTCGGAGCGGTCGGTGTTGAGTAGTCGGTTGGCCATCCAGACGGTCAACGGGGTCGGCTTGCGCCGCAACGATTCGGCGAGCAGCGAAGGGTAGCCGCTCCATGCCTCCAGGGTGTGCACGATCGGGCCTGGACTACCCATGTCCGCGTCGTCGAGGCGCTCCATGAGTGAGTAGAGCAGCGGTGCCCACCGCTCCGGGTCGTCCCGTTCGACCAGCTCGGCACAGATCGTCTGTAGCCGGTCGGCACCGTCGGCGTTGACGTTCATCGGGTGGAAGTCGAGCAGCGTGAGCGCCTCCAGCTCGGCGGCAATCCCAGTCAAGTTCCGGCTCATTGCTCAAAGCCTAAGGCCATTGCCAGCTGACCCCTGCTCACACCATCGCCCCCCTCAGAGCACAGTTGCCACCCGACCGTGAACGTCGCGGACGTTCCCGCGAGGCTGTCCGCCCGGGCCCGGGTGTTCGCCACCGGTCACGGTCCAAGACCGATCAGGGTCCCAAGACCGACCCGCTCGACGCCCGCGCCGTCGCTGTGGTCGCCCTGCACACCGAAGGGCTGCGGCTGCCATTGGTGCGGCACGGGTGTCCGGCACACTGATCGCATGGCTCTCCCGTACCCGTGTGTCTGTTGCGGCTATCGCACGTTGGGGGATCATCGATGCGGGCTGGCCTCGTGATTGGCGCCGGCAGGCCGCAGTTCATCAGCCGGCGCCAGCCAGTCGGGAGGCTGGAGGCTTTACCTCTTTGGTATCCACTGGGAGGTCACGCCGCACCGCTCGAACTCCATCACCGCAAGTCAAAGCCCTCGCCTCTGTCCGGCATCGGTAAGCACTTCGGGCGCGGAGACCTCTTCGCCAACCCGCACCCAATCTGCTCCCAGATGCAAGGCCAGGCCAACCAACGGCTCCTTACCGCCTTGACCTGTGCACACTCCTCTGCCAGGTGACATAGAGACTTGTCTATTGCTGCGCCAAACCGCGGCGAAGCACGTCAACCGTCCCTGCTGGCGCGCTGGACTTGACGGTGTGGTTAGGCCCTGCCGGGGTCGGCGCCCGCACGACGTTGCCCTGCAAGCCCTCGGTAACGGGCTCGCCGTACCCCGAGCGCGCGGCATGGCACGCCGGTCGGACGGTGGCTAGGTCCTACGGGTGGCGCAGCCGCGAGGTGAGGAGTTCGTCTAGTTCGGAGCCGAAGTCCTTCGCGTCGACGTCACCCTCATAGACCAAGGCGACCTGTCCCGGCCGCAGGTCCGGGGTCAGACAGTAACTCAACAATCCGCCGTCCGAGCTGATCTGCAACAACCGGGTCGACTCGATGTCGGCCTCCCAGCCGTCGATGCCCTCCGGCCAGTCGGCGAGGTCCGCCAGCGTCTCCATGTGCCGGGGGCGTACCGGCCCGTACGACAACCGGCTGCCCGAGACGAAGCCGGCGTGCACCTCGCGCAGAAAGACCCGCAGCGGCTCGGGGAAGCTATCCCAAAAGGGTGGCGGTTCACCGAAGCTACGCGGGTCGTAGCCGACCCAGCCGACGTACCCGCCGTCGTCGGCCCGTCCGACGTAGACCAACACCGGGCAGTCATCGGTGATAGCAGCTTGGACGTCGACGAAACGCGTGCGCAGCGCCTCGGCGAACCGGGGCATCAGATCGAGCAGGCCCTGGTTCCACAACGCCGCTGCGGTGCGGCATCGGTTCGCCGGATCGGTGGAGCGGGCGATTGGCCGCCACTGCGCAGGAATCCGGGACAGCTCGGTCGAATCTGGGCCGACGAGGGCCAGGGACCACTTCTCCAAGCCGGCCCCGACCGCGATCGGATCCGTCACGTCACTCCCCGTCAACCCTGAATCTTCAGCAGCCGGTCGATGATAGCTTGCAACTGCTCGCTGACCTCGTCGGCGAGGGCGACCTGCTCGTCTTTCCACTTCGGATCGGCCTTCGCCATGCCGGCCACGCTGCGAGATTGCTTTGACTTGTTGGCGCTGTCCGACAGCCACTGGAAGTTGACCGGGGAGCGGGTGACGACGTACATGCTATCCGGGCTGAGCCGGGTGAAGCCCGGCATATTGACGATCTGTGCCAGCGGGACGATGTGGTCGGGCGAGGCCTTGGAGTCGCCGTCGGCGTTCGTCCCAAAGACCTTCGAGCGGGGGTACGCCGGGTCTGGCGCACCGACGACCGGTCTCGGATCGCCCCGCAGCGTGGCGTTGCCGACCCCCGGTGGCGGGTTGCGGTAGCGCAACGCCTCCCAGAGCGGCTCGACCGGGGTCCCCTTGACGGTCCAGTTCTTCCCGACGGACGGGGGCGGCGGCGGGGTCCAGCTCGCGGGGATCCGCGCCTTCGCGGCAATTATCTTCGCGCGAAGGTCGCTCGGCAGCGGTTCGAGTTCCAGCGAGGTGTTCGCCGAGTCGGCCAACTCGCCCATCACCGCGATGCAGGTCTTGAGATTGGCGATCGCGGCGGCCTGCTCCGCCTTGAGCTTGGCAGCATCGGCGTTATATGCCGCCAGGGCCCCCGACTGCCGGGGCACTTGGAAGACGTGCGGCTTGGCGTTGTGCGCGGTGACCCGCTGCCGCACCGCATGCAGCGCCGCAGTCTGCGACGCACATAGACTGGCCGGTGGTGATGGTGCCGCCGCGGCCGGTGGACCGAAGGCAAGCACGACTGCGAACGTGACGACCGCAGCCAGTACCCGAACCAGACCGCCGCTCCGATGCCTCAATCCCGGCACGTTCCATCCACCCCCGCAGTCGGGTCCACCCCGTCCAGCCCGACGGTACCGGCCATTGTCCACATCAGATGAACCTCACCCGGTCGAGTTGTCCCGGGTCGGTAGCCTCGGAGACCCGGACGGATGCCCCCGGTGAAGATGTCGACCGACGAGAGGGCCCGAGATGTCGCAGCCGGACGACTCGGCGGATCAGCCAACACCCGCTTCGACGCCGCCTACGGCGGCGCCTCCCGCCGAGACCCCCACGTCCGACCCGATTCCGCCGCATTTCTCCGCCCCGAACGCGCCTACGTCCGGTCCGCGGTACGCCGCCTCGGACCCGCCACACCCGGGACCTGTCCCGGCGTACGCGGCTTCGGGCCCGCCGTACCAGGGGGCAGGGACGCCGCCTTACGGGAGCCGCAAGGGTGGGTCGTTGCGGTGGTGGCTGCTCGGCGGGGCGGCGGCCGTGCTGGCCGTGGCGGTCGCGGCCGGCGTCGTGGTGTGGGTGCTGGGGGCCCGCTCCAACAGCGACGAAGCCGTGATCGACAAGTTGGTCAGTGACTTCGCCATCGCGGTCGACCAGGACGACCAAGACAAGATCCTCGGCTTGCTGTGCGCCGAGGAGGCCCTCGACATCACCGAGGACGACGACTACGACCCGGCCAACAACGGTGGCCCGATCGTCGACCCGGGGCCCGAACGCCCGGTTAAGGCCAGCGACATCCGGGTCACCGGTAATACCGCCAGCGCCCGGATCACCCGCCCCGACCAGCCCGACAGCACCCTAACCTTCCGTAAGGAGTCGGGGCACTGGCGGGTCTGCGCCCCGGCCGGCGACCCGGCTACGCCCACTCCCACACCAACCGGCTGACGCAGCCCTCCCGGGAGCAGCAACGCCTGACCACTTCGACCTCTACTAGGAGGTCACGCCGCACCGGACAGCGTCAAACAGGGGTCCCCGCCTTCACCTGGACCACCTACTCGAGGGCATCTTGCATGGGGCCTGGCTGCCCTACCGGCACCGCGACCGTGTTAGCTGGATCCCTGCGGATGCGCATACCACGGTCGCTGGCGAACGGGGCGGCACCGTCAAGCTCGCCGAAACCGCACGCGACCCCCGCCGCGACGAGACGGCGGAACGCGCCTGCGAGCGGCGATACGGTCCGGACGTCGCGCAGGCCGAAGCGTCCGAGATGAGAAGCCTGCCCTTGTGCTGCGGTATCAAACCGCCCGGGCGAGCCGGTCAGCCGCTGGTCCTCGCCTGCCAGCTCTGCAGCAACTCCCCTACCTACTGGCGCCGAGTCGAACTCGACGGGACGCGGTCCAGCGCCCACCAATGATCTGGCCCTCAGACCCGGACGGCTGCGGCCAACCTACCTGACCTCGAACGGAGTGTCGGCTCCCCGGATCCCCGGCTCGTAACTGGGCTGCGGTGGATACTCCCGCAGTCGTTCCTCGGCAGATCGCGGACGCCGGCCCGAGGTACGGCCATCGGAGCAGCCATCTCCCCGCCGCAACGGACATGGCTCACGGCCGGGCCCACCAGAATGGGGATCAGAAACAACCCCCGACGTAAACGGACTCCCCACCACGGCTTGGACGCACTAACCTCGGAGGCCGGCCTGCCCAACGTGCGGCGCCGGTACCGCACGTCACTGACCCAGGGATGGCAGAACCGTTCGAGCCGGGCCAGGCTCCGGGGAGCCCGCTCATTGTGTGCGGGCTCCCGAAACGGCTCAACCGAGGCCCAACAGTTCAGCTGCAGAGCCGCGGATCGCGGCTACCTATTGACTGGTGGTACGACCGCAGCCCGGCCAGGCTTGGTCGAGGTGACCGGTGGGGTCGCTCTCATCGCGGCTGCCCACCGCAGGTTGGTGTGGCTCTCATCTGGCGTGCGCC
>NZ_JAGPXS010000033.1:0-39113 GCF_018070425.1 Micromonospora sp. C81 | reverse complement strand
GGGTGGGGGTATGCGAACGGGGGCCGCGGCTACAGCCGCGGCCCCCGTCTTCGTTGAGGTTTCTAGTGCTTGTTGTCCTGGTCCGGGTGCGCGAAGTTCAGGTGCTCCGGAGGCAGCGGGAAGGTCACGTCGTCACCGAACGGCGACGGCGCGGCAGCCCGGTCGAAGGTGAGCTCGGTCAGCGGAAGCTTGCCCCGGTCGTCCACCGCCGGAGCGGTCGGGTGGGGCACCTCCCGGTGCCAGTTGACGCCGCTCTGCGCCTGCGCCTCAGCCTGCGAGTCGTGGGAGCCACCCGCATGCGAGTGCAGCCCACCACGGGCTGAGCCCGGCGTCGGCGAGCCCTGACGGGCGGTGGTCACGCTGGTCTGGGGCGTCTCGCCCCGACGGAAGATCTTGCTACCAAGCCACACAAGGGGATCGTACCTGCGGTCGACGACCCGTTCCTTCATGGGGATGATCCCGTTGTCAGTGATCTTGATGTGCTCGGGGCAGACCTCGGTGCAGCACTTGGTGATGTTGCAGAAACCGAGGCCCTGTTCGGCCTGTGCGTACTCCTTGCGGTCCGTCCGGGCGTCCAGCGGGTGCATGTCCAGCTCGGCGGCCCGAATGAAGTACCGCGGGCCGGAGAACGCCTGCTTGTTCTCCTCGTGGTCGCGGATCACGTGGCAGACCGTCTGGCACAGGAAGCACTCGATGCACTTGCGGAACTCCTGCGAGCGCTCGACGTCGACCTGCTGCATCCGGTAGTCACCCGGGGCGAGGTCCGCCGGTGGCGCGAACGCGGGCGTCTCCCGTGCCTTCTCGTAGTTGAACGAGACGTCGGTGACCAGGTCCCGGATGACCGGGAAGGTACGCAGCGGGGTGACCGTGACCGTCTCCTCGTCGCCGAAGGTCGACATCCGGGTCATGCAGCCCAGCCGCGGCTTGCCGTTGATCTCCATGGAGCAGGAGCCGCACTTGCCGGCCTTGCAGTTCCACCGGCAGGCCAGGTCGGGAGCGTCGGTGGCCTGCAAGCGGTGGATGACGTCGAGGACCACCTCGCCCTCGTTCACCTCCACCATGTAGTCCTGCAGGTCCCCGCCGGTCTCGTCGCCCCGCCAGATCCGGAACTGACGCTTCGCGCTCATCGGTTGTCCGCCTCTCCAGCGTCGGCGACGAGGGCGTCGAAGTCGGCCAGCTCCTCGTCGGTGAGGTACTTGGAAAGCTCCGCACGGTCGAAGAGGCCGATCAGCTCCGGCCGCATCTTCGGCAGCGGCTTACGCGTCAGCCGTACGCTGTCGCCGTCCAGCGAGCAGACCAGGTTGACCTGCCGCCACTTCGGCTCCATCGCCGGGTAGTCCTCCCGGGTGTGCCCGCCGCGCGACTCCTGCCGCTCCAGCGCCGCCTTCGCGGTGCACTCCGAAACCACCAGCATGTTGCGCAGGTCCAGGGCCAGGTGCCAGCCCGGGTTGTAGCGCCGGCCGCCGAACGCGCTCACCTTGGCGACCCGCTCGCGCAGCTCGGCCAGTCGCACCAGCGCGTCGGCCAGCTCGCCCTCGCGCCGGATGATTCCGACCAGGTCGCCCATGACCGCCTGGAGGTCCTGCTGAAGGGTGTACGGGTTCTCGCCGGTGTCGCGCTGGAGCGGGGCGAGTGCGGTCTCCACGGCGGCCTCGACCGCGTCCACGGCCACCTTCGGCCGAGCGGCGAGCCCGTCGGCGTAGCTGGCCGCGTGCCCGCCCGCCCGCTTGCCGAAGACCAGCAGGTCGGACAGGGAGTTGCCGCCCAGTCGGTTGGAGCCGTGCATGCCGCCGGAGACCTCACCGGCGGCGAACAGCCCGCGTACGTGGCCGAAGGCGGCACCCGAATCCGGGTCGACCTCGACGCCGCCCATCACGTAGTGGCAGGTCGGCCCGACCTCCATCGCCTCCGCGGTGATGTCGACGTCGGCCAGCTCCTTGAACTGGTGGTACATCGACGGCAGCCGCCGGCGGATCTCCTCGGCCGAACGCCGGCTCGCGATGTCCAGGAAGACGCCACCGGCGGGGGAGCCCCGACCGGCCTTGACCTCGCTGTTGATCGCGCGGGCCACCTCGTCACGGGGCAGCAGCTCCGGCGGACGCCGGTTGTTGTCCGGGTCGGTGTACCAGCGGTCCGCCTCCTCCTCGGTCTCCGCGTACTGCTTGCGGAAGACGTCGGGGACGTAGTCGAACATGAACCGCTTGCCGTCGGAGTTCTTCAGGACGCCACCGTCACCACGCACCGACTCGGTGACCAGGATGCCCTTCACCGAGGGCGGCCAGACCATGCCGGTCGGGTGGAACTGGAGGAACTCCATGTTGATCAACGTCGCCCCGGCGCGCAGCGCCAACGCGTGCCCGTCCCCGGTGTACTCCCAGGAGTTCGAGGTGACCTTGTAGGAACGTCCGACGCCGCCGGTGGCCAGCACGACGGCCGGCGCCTCGAAGAGGATGAACTCGCCCGACTCGCGGTAGTAGCCGAATGCGCCGGCCACCCGGTCACCGTCGAGCAGCAGCTCGGTGATGGTGGTCTCGGAGAACACCTTGATCCGGGCGTCGTACGAGCCGAACTCCCGTTGGTCCTCCTGCTGGAGCGACACGATCTTCTGCTGGAGGGTGCGGATCAGCTCCAGGCCGGTCCGGTCGCCCACGTGCGCCAGGCGCGGGTACTCGTGGCCACCGAAGTTGCGCTGCGAGATCTTGCCGTCCTTGGTGCGGTCGAAGAGCGCACCGTACGTCTCCAGCTCCCAGATCCGCTGCGGCGACTCCTTCGCGTGCAGCTCGGCCATCCGGAAGTTGTTCAGGAACTTGCCGCCGCGCATGGTGTCGCGGAAGTGCACCTGCCAGTTGTCCCGGCTGTTCACGTTGCCCATCGCGGCGGCCGCGCCGCCCTCGGCCATCACCGTGTGCGCCTTGCCGAAGAGCGACTTGGAGATGATCGCGGTCTTCTTGCCGGCCAGCCGGGCCTCGATCGCCGCGCGCAGACCGGCGCCGCCGGCCCCGATGACGACGACGTCGTAGTGGTGTCGTTCGATGCGAGTGGTTGTGGTCATGTCAGGGGCCCTTTAGTTGATGAACCGCAGGTCGGAGAACCAGCCGGCCGCGAGCGCCATGATGTAGAAGTCGGCCAGCGCCAGGGTGCCGAGGGTGATCCAGGCGAGCTGCATGTGGCGGACGTTCAGGGCCGAGACGAACGTCCAGGCCTTGTAGCGCACCGGGTGCTTGGAGAAGTGCTTGAGCCGGCCGCCGATGATGTGCCGGCAGGAGTGGCAGGAGATCGTGTACGCCCAGAGCATCACAACGTTCAGCAGCAGGATGATGTTGCCCAGCCCGAAGCCGAAGCCCTTGGGCGAGTGGAAGGCGAGGATCGCGTCCCAGGTGTTGATCAGCGAGATGATCGCGGCGGCGTAGAAGAAGTAGCGGTGCAGGTTCTGCCCGAGCAGCGGGAAGCGGGTCTCACCGCCGTACTCCTTGTGGCCGTCCGGGACGGCGCAGGCCGGCGGCGACAGCCAGAACGACCGGTAGTAGGCCTTGCGGTAGTAGTAGCAGGTCAGCCGGAACAGCAGCAGGAACGGCAGGGTCAGCGCCGCGTCCGGAATGATCCACCAGCCGGGCAGGAACCGGCCGAAGTGTGAGGCGCCCTCGATGCACCGCTCGGTGACGCAGGGCGAGTAGAACGGGGTCAGGTAGTGGTAATCCGCGACCCAGTAGAAGTCGTGCATGAAGACCCGGACCGTCGCGTACGCGACCCAGGCGCTCAGCCCGATCACGGTGATCAGCGGGGCGAACCACCAGCGGTCGGTACGCAACGTCTTCGCCGCGATCGCGGCGCGCGCCCGCGCTCCCCGCGGCCTCGTTGCCGTTGAAGTCATTCGAGTCGTCTCCTCGACGGGCCCGTACGGGCGGGCGGATCTTTCTCCGGTCGGCACGCGGACCGGCGAACCCGCACCCGCTGCCACGTCATGCGCACACCAACGACCACGCCGGATCGACCGACGCAGCTAAGTGACACACGTTACGCCGATCTCTGCGAGCCGTCCGCGCAAGGGAGTGTCCCGAGTGTCTGGCCTGCGGAAATACCCCGACACGGCGGTCGGCGGCGGGTCGGCGCGCACATTGCCTCGTTCAGCCCGAGGCGCCCCCGGTGAAGTGCCAGGACGCCAGCCGCACCGAGGGCGCCGACCACCATGCACCGTCCACCCGGTCCGGTTGGCGCACCGCCCGCGCTCCCAGGCCGAGCACGGCCCCGGGCCCCAGCGCCCGCGGGTACGACTCGGTGAACCGCAGGTCGCGGACCGCCCGCACCACAGTGCCGTCCTCGATGAGCCAGACACCGTTGCGGGTCAACCCGGTGACGACGAGGCTCTTCGGGTCCAGCACCCGGGTGTACCAGAGGTCGCTGACCAGCAGCCCACGGCGTACGCCGGCGACGAGCGCGGCGGTGTCCGCGTCGACGACCGCCCCGGCCGCCGCGCCGGTGGTGCTCCGACCGGTCGCGCTGGCCGGGCCGGCCGTCGCGCCGGACAGCCGCAGGTTGCGGGCCATCGGGCCCCAGGTGGCGCCACCCGCGACCGCGTGCCCGGTGGACTGCGCACCCGCCTCGGCCGCCGTCCGCCGATCGTGGGCGACCGCCCGGGTGGTGCCCGCCTCGACCAGGGTCAGCGCCCCTCGCGCGGTGCCCTCCGCGTCGAACGGCAGGCCGGACGCGCCCAGCGGGTCGTCCACCAGGGTCACCGCCCGGTCGAACTGGGCCGCCCCCGGCTCGGCGAAGGACTGCCGCTCGGCGTACCGCTTGCCGTTGAAGCCATACCAGGACAGGTTCTGCAACAGATCCGCCACGGCGGCCGGCTCGAACACCACCTCGTAACGCCCCGGCGGCAGCTCCACCGGGTCGGCCGCCGCCTGCGCCTTCGCCGCGGCCTGCGCGCCCAGCTCGGCACCGTCGAGGTCGGAGAGCCGGTCGCTGGCGAACCGGGCCACCCCGTCCGCGCCGTCGCTGCGCGCGATGCCGTCCATCGCCGCCTCCGCCGATCGGCCGGACGCCGTGTGCCCGGCCGAGTTGGCGAACGCCGACGAGCGGTGCGCGGTGCGGCAGTAGCCGGCGGTGCTGAGGCCACCGGCGGCGGCCACGAACGCGCCAACCCGGTCGGCCCGCTGGTCCGGCTCGGCGTACGCGGTCGCCTCGTCGACGGGCGGCGCGGCCGGCACGGGCGTCGGTGCGACCAGCCCCGGCCAGCCCGGGTCCGGCGGGCAGAGGCGCGCCGCCGCCAGGGTGCGTTCCACGAGCGCGTGCAGCCCGTCGGCGGTGACCACGCTGCCGCTGCCGGCGGCGGTCCGACCGTCGATGTGCAGCCGCAGCCGGACCCCGACGGTCGACTCCGCGACGTTCTGGTGGATGGCCGAGTTGGCGAACCGGGTCAGCGCCAGGTCCGCCCGGGTCACCACCGCATCGGCCTGCGCGGCCGGACCGCCGAGACGCCGAACCAGCTCGACAACCTGCCCGGCCAGCTCCAACTCGGTCATGCTGAAACCCCCACCCGGACGTTGCGGAACCTGGCCGGCGCGGCCGGGTGACCGGTGTGGCCGATCTGGCCGGGCTGGCCCTTGCCGCAGTTGGGCGTGCCCCAGGAGACCGTCTCACTGGACAGCATGTCCATCGAGCGCCAGAAGAGCGGGCCGATCCCGGTGTACGTGGGATTGCGCAGCATCCGCCCCCGCCGCCCCTTCTTGATCTCCCAGCCGACCTCGCAACCGAACTGGAAGTTGAGCCGCTTGTCGTCGATCGACCAGGAGCGGTTGAGGTCCATCAGCACGCCGTCGTCGGTGGCCGCGATGATCTCCTCCAGGGTGTGCGGGCCCGGTTCCAGACCGACGTTGGTCATCCGCACCATCGGCAGTCGGGCCCACCCGTCGGCCCGTACGCTGCCGCCGTAGTCGAGGCTGGCCATGGCGGCTGAGTCCCGGCCGGCGAGCACCCCCACCCAGCGACCGTCGCGCACCGCGTCCCGCTTGACCGCCGGGGAACCCTCGTCGTCGAAGCCGAAGCTGCCCAGCGCGCCGGGGATCGTGGGATCGATGGTGATGTTCATCAGCTCGGAGCCGTAGCGCAGCGAGCCGAGCTGCGCCAGGTCCAGCCAGGACGTGCCGGCGAACGCCGCCTCCCAGCCGAGGATCCGGTCCAACTCGATGGCGTGCCCGACCGACTCGTGGATCTGGAGGGCCAACTGCTCACCGCCGAGGATCAGATCGGTCTCGCCCGCAGGGCAGAGCGGTGCGGTCAGCAGCGCCCGGGACTCCTCGGCGATCTGTGCGGCGTGCGCGGCCAGGTCGAGCGACTCGACCAGCTCCCATCCCGTGGTGCCGTACTGCCCCCGGTAGCTCGGCCAGGACCGGCGCTGCGTCTCGCCGTCACCGATGGAGGTGGCGGAGATGCCGCCGCCGCACTCGCGGATCCGCTGGTCGATCCGGTGGCCCTCACTGGAGACGAACCACTTCGCGGTGTCCCAGACCTGGTAGAGGCCCTCGGCCAGGTCGGCGCCGTGCTCGGCCATCGTGCGGGTCGCGTCGACCAGCAGGTCACCCTTGTCCGACAGGGGCACCCCGAGCGGGTCGATCTGGCAGCCGGAGGCCCAGCTCGCGGTGACCGCCTCCGCCGGAACCAGGTCGACAGGCGGGCCTGGCACCCGCGCGCTCGCCATGGCCGTCCGCGTCGCGCGCCGGCCTGCGTCGCGGGCGGCGGCGTCGGATAGATCGGGTACGGCGTAGAAGCCCCAACTCGCACCGACAAGTGCCCGGACACCGATGCCGATGCTCTCGTCCTGGGTCAGCTCCTCCACGTCGCCGTTGCGCGCGGTCATCGACTCGTAGCGGCGGTGCATCACCCGCGCGTCGGCGCACCGGGCGCCCGCGTCGAGGGCGGCCTGGACGGCGGCACTGGCCGCGTCGAATTCGGTCATGCGACCGACCCTAGGCCAGCCGACCGACACCCGTCAGGGGACGAGGTCCTCCGGCCGGATCGTGGCCTTCACCGGCTCGGTAAGCACCAGCAGATCGCCCGGTCTGGTTACGGACTGCTCGGTGTAGTGACCGCCCCGCCGCTGGTACAGATGCATGGTTCCACTGTCCTGCTCCACCAGGAGATACCACTCGATGCCGGCGGCCGCGTAGTAGTGCATCTTGAGGACTTTGTCGGTCGAGGCGTTGCTCGGCGAGATGATCTCGCAAACCAGCCGCACGTCACCCGCCTCGACGTTGAGTTCGTCGAAGTCGATCGGACCGGTGATAACAAGATCGGGGATCGGGATCCGGCCGGGCCTGAGGCGGACGTTCACCGCTTCCAAGACGTGCAGGCCGGCTTCGCGCACCGGGGCTCGTAGCACTGCGCGTAGTTCGCCGGAGATGTTCTGGTGTCGAGGGGTGGGGGCTGGGGTCACGTGGAGGCTCCCGTCGAAGAGTTCGACGCGTTGCTGCGTCTCGCCGAGGGCGAGGTACTCCTCTTCGGTCCACGGGCCTTCGTGGTTGAACACCGCCGCGGTCATCGTCACCTCCACCTCGTGCCGGCGGGAATCCTCCCGGTGCTGCCGACACCATGGTCGCACCCAAGGTGCGATCGCGGCATGAATGGGCGTGGATGGCGAGGTGAGGGGGGTGCGCGGCCGATGCCGACTCGTTACGCTCGGGCCCGCTGACACGTGCCGACTTTGTAGCTTATTTTCACCCTCGGGACTTTCATGTAAGTTCCCTTCGTCACTGAGGGAGGTGGCCGTGGACAGCTCGGAACCGTTGCCGTCCGGCGATCCGGACGACCGTCCCGCCGTGCCGGCACAGCGCTCCGACGAGGATGCCTACCTGCGGGTGCGTGACCTGCGGGTCCGGTTCGACACCGAGGACGGCGTGGTGCGCGCGGTCGACGGCGTGTCGTTCGCCGTCGAGCGGGGCCGCACCCTCGGCATCGTGGGTGAGTCCGGTTCCGGCAAGAGCGTCACCTCGCTGGCCATCCTGGGCCTGCACGACCCCAAGCGGACCACCATCACCGGGGAGATCTCCGTCGGTGGCCGTCAGGTGGTCGGCCTCGGCGACGAGGAGGTACGCCGGCTGCGCGGCCGGGACATGGCGATGATCTTCCAGGATCCACTGTCGGCGCTGCACCCGTACTACACGGTGGGTCGGCAGATCGCCGAGGCGTACCGGGTGCACCACCCGAAGGCCAACCGGCGCGAGGCCCGCCAGCGGGCGGTCGACACGCTGGACCGGGTGGGCATCCCGCAGCCGGCGCGCCGCTTCGACCAGTACCCGCACGAGTTCTCCGGTGGCATGCGCCAGCGGGCGATGATCGCGATGTCCCTGGTCAACGACCCGGCGCTGCTGATCGCCGACGAGCCGACCACCGCACTGGACGTCACCGTGCAGGCGCAGATCCTGGACCTGCTCGCCGACCTCCAGGCCGAGTTCCACTCCGCGATCATCCTGATCACCCACGACCTTGGCGTGGTCGGCCAGGTCGCCGACGACGTGCTGGTCATGTACGGGGGGCGCGCCATCGAGCGGGGCACGGTCGAGCAGGTGCTCCGCTCGCCGCAGCACCCGTACACCTGGGGGTTGCTCTCCAGCGTGCCGTCGCTGCACGGCGACGCGGACGCGGACCTGGTGCCGATCCCCGGCAACCCGCCCAGCCTGATCAACCTGCCGTCCGGCTGCGCGTTCCACCCCCGCTGCCGGTACGCGGACCGCGCCGGCAGCCGCTCCCGCAGCGAGGTGCCCGAGCTGCGAGCGGCCGGGGCGGACGGCCACCTGGTCGCCTGCCACCTGAGCGCGGAGGAACGGGCCGCGTTCTACGCCGAGGACGTCGCATCCGTGGGGGTGGCCCGATGACCGACGAACCACTGTTGCGGGTGCGCGGGCTGACCAAGCACTTCCCGGTACGCCAGGGGCTGCGCGCCACCGGCCTGGTGCGGGCGGTGGACGGCCTCGACTTCGATGTGCGACCCGGCGAGACGCTCGGGTTGGTGGGGGAGTCGGGCTGCGGCAAGACGACCACCGGTCGGATGCTGGTGCGGCTGCTGGAGCCGACGAGCGGCAGCATCGAGTTCGACGGGCGGGACATCACGCACGCCGGCCGGCGGGAGCTGCGTCCGCTGCGTCAGGAACTCCAGATCATCTTCCAGGACCCGTACGCCTCGTTGAACCCCCGCCACACCGTGGGTCGGATCGTGGCGATGCCGTTGCAGGTCAACGGGATCAAGCCGCCGGGTGGCGTGAAGGCCCGGGTGCAGGAGTTGCTGGAGCTGGTCGGGTTGAACCCGGAGCACTACAACCGGTACCCGCACGAGTTCTCCGGCGGTCAACGTCAGCGCATCGGCATCGCCCGCGCGCTGGCCCTGCGGCCGAAGCTGATCGTCGCCGACGAGCCGGTCTCCGCGCTGGACGTCTCGATCCAGGCGCAGGTGGTCAACCTGCTGCGCAACCTGCAACGGGAGCTGGGCCTGGCGTTCGTGTTCATCGCGCACGACCTGGCGGTGATCCGGCACTTCAGCCAGCGGGTCGCGGTCATGTACCTGGGTCGGATCGTGGAGATCGGCGACCGGGCGGACATCTACGAACGACCCCAGCACCCGTACACCCGGGCGCTGCTCTCGGCGATCCCGGACGTCACCCAGCTCGGCCCGGCGGGTCGGATCCGGTTGACCGGTGACGTGCCGACCCCGCTCGACCCGCCGTCGGGCTGCCGGTTCCGCACCCGCTGCTGGAAGGCGCAGGACGTCTGCGCCGCCGAGGAGCCGGCGCTGGTGCCGCGCGACGGTGGTCGGCAGGCCACCGCGTGCCACTTCCCCGAGGTGGCGGCTCCGATCTTCGAGGAGGTGCCGTCGTGAGCCTGTCCCCGGTGGAGGGTCTGGCGCTGGCCGAGATCGAGTCCGACCCGGACGCGACCACGCCCGCCGCGAAGGGCGTCGTCGGCCGCTCACCCGGTCAGCTCGCCTGGATGCGACTGCGTCGTGACCGGACGGCCGTGGTCAGCGGCGTACTCCTGGTCTTCTTTCTGCTGTTGGGGTTGGCCGCCCCGCTGATCGAGATGGCCTACGGGATCGGGCCGCGGGAGCAGTTCCAGAACCTGCTGGACGGTTTCGGCATGCCACTGGGCTACGCCGGCGGTGTCACCGGGGACCACTGGTTCGGCCTGGAGCCGAACCTGGGTCGGGACATCTTCATCCGGTTGATCTACGGGTTGCGGACGTCGCTGTTCGTCGCGTTCGCGGCGGCGCTGATCACCGCGACGATCGGGGTCGTGCTGGGCGCGCTCGCGGGCTACCTCGGCGGCTGGCTCGACGCGGTGATCAACTGGATCACCGACCTGACCCTGGCCATGCCCTTCCTGATCATCGCGCTGGCGCTCACCCCCACCGTCACGCTGCGCTTCTACGGTGAGCGGGGGCAGGTGTCGTCCGCCTTCGGGGTGGGCGTGCTGATCGCCGTCTTCGCCATCTTCGGCTGGACCAGCACGGCCCGGCTGGTTCGCGGGCAGGTGATCGCGCTGCGCGAGCGGGAGTTCGTGGAGGCGGCCAGGGCCAGCGGGGCCGGGCTGGGGCACATGCTCTTCCGGCAGCTGCTGCCCAACATCTGGGCGCCGATCCTGGTGTCGTTCTCCCTGGCGGTGCCGCAGTTCATCACCAGCGAGGCCGCGCTGTCGTTCATCGGTGTCGGTCTCAGCGACGAGACCCCGAGCTTCGGCCGGATGATCTACGACAGTCTGGACTTCCTCCAGACCGACCCGGCGTACGTGTTCTTCCCGGGCATCATGATCTTCGCGCTGGTGTTCGCCTTCAACCTCTTCGGCGACGCGTTGCGTGACGCGCTCGACCCGAAGTCGTCCCGGTAGGGGTCAAAATCATGGCGCGATTTCTGCTCAAGCGACTCTTCTCCGCCACGCTGACCCTCTTCGCGGTGAGCGTGCTGACCTTCCTGATGTTCTTCGCCCTGCCGCGCGACCCGGTCAGCAGCATCTGCTCGAAGAACTGCAACCCGGAGCGGCTGGAGCGGGTCCGCGACGACCTGGGCCTGAACGACCCCCTGGTCAGCCAGTACGCCGGCTACATGAAGGGCATCGTCACCGGTCGCGACCTGGGCAGCGCCCAGGGTGGCCGGTGTGACGCGCCCTGTCTGGGCTGGTCGTACGTCACCAACGAGGCCGTCTCGGACACCATCGCCCGGGTGCTGCCGGTGACGCTGAGCATCGTGATCCCGGCGGCGATCCTGTGGTTGCTGCTCGGGGTCGGCCTCGGCATGGTCTCCGCGTTGCGGCGGGGCACCTGGCTGGACCGCCTGGCCATCGGCTTCTCGCTGACCGGGGCCTCGTTGCAGCTCTACTTCGTGGGCGCGGTGCTGCTGTTGGTCTTCGTCTACAACCTGCGGCTGCTGCCGGTGCCGAGCTACACGTCCCTCTTCGACAATCCGGCGAAGTGGGCCAGTGGGCTGGTGCTCGCCTGGGTGGCGCTGGCCTTCCTCTTCTCGGCGATCTACGCCCGGTTGTCCCGCGCGCAGATGTTGGAGACGCTGTCCGAGGACTTCGTCCGGACCGCGCGGGCCAAGGGCCTGGCCAAACCCAAGGTGTACGGGAGACACGCGCTGCGCGCGGCGATCACCCCGGTGGTGACCATCGCCGGGCTGGACGTGGGCGGGGCGCTGGGCGGCACGGTGATCACCGAGACGACGTTCGGCATCCAGGGGTTGGGGCGTACGGCGGTGGACGCGGTGCGCTCGGGTGACCTGCCCACGATCATGGCAACGGTGCTGATCGCGGCCGTCTTCGTGGTGCTGGCGAACGTGCTGGTGGACCTGCTCTACGCGGCCATCGACCCACGGGTGCGGCTGCGCTGACGGCCGGGTGTCCGCCACGCCCACCGATGGCGAAATTTATCGACAACTGTTACACAACTCGTAGGTTTTCTTCCTTACGATCCTCGGGACGTCGGCGGTTCTCGCCCCGACGAAACCGCACGGCACATGGGTGAAGGGGGTACTTCATGAGACCACGCGTGGTGGCTGCCGCAGGCGGCGCGATCGCTCTGGTTGTGGCATTGGGTGCGTGCTCGGAGAACACGGGCGAGGGCACCACGGTGAACACTGACCGGAAGCAGACCGGGGTCATCGCGACCGACCCCAAGGACTCGCAGGGGCCGGCGGCCGAGGTGAGCGGCGCTGCGAAGGGCGGCGTCTTCAGCGTCATCCGGGAGACGCCGATCTCCCACCTGGACCCGCAGCGGACGTACTCGTTCGCCGGTCTGATGGCCAACCCCCTCTGGTCCCGCTACCTGACCACCTGGAAGGACGACGGCAAGGGCGGCCTGGTCCTGGTGGGCGACCTGGCCGAGACGCCGGGCAAGAACGTCAACAACGACTGCAAGGTCTGGGAATTCACCATCAAGGACGGGGTGAAGTTCGAGGACGGTCGGCCGATCACCTCCAAGGAGATCGCGTACGGCATCGCCCGCTCCTTCGACCCGGACCTCTCCGGCGGCCCGACCTACATCCAGGAGTGGCTGGCCGACACCCCGCAGTTCGACACCAAGTGGGACTTCAAGAAGAACAAGACGTCGCTGCCGCCCGGCCTGAGCACGCCGGACGCGAAGACGCTGCGCTTCGAGTTCGCCAAGCCCCGCTGTGACCTGCCGTTCGCGGTCTCGCTGCCGACCACCGCGCCGCTGCCCGCCGACAAGGACACCGGCGTCGACCTGGACAAGCAGCCGTTCTCGTCTGGGCCGTACAAGGTCGCCAAGAACCAGGTCGGCGTGCAGATCACCCTGGACCGCAACCCCAACTGGGACCCGAACACCGACCCGGTCCGCCACCAGTACCCGGACCAGTTCGTCTGGAGCTTCGGCCCGACCGCGGACGCCGCCAACAACCGGGTGATCGCCGACAACGGCGCCGACCAGAGCGCGCTCGCCTTCAACGCCGTGCCCGCCTCGCTGGTCGCCAAGGTCGCCGGGGACGCGTCGCTCAAGTCGCGGACGCTCCTCTCGCCGACTCCGAGCGCCAACCAGCTCGTCATCAACAACCAGCGGGTCACCGACCTGAAGGTGCGCCAGGCGCTCAACTACGCCATCGATCGCGAAGGCATGATCAAGGCGCTCGGCGGTCAGACCGTCGCCGCGCCGCTGACTACGCTGATGCCGCCGGCCACCATCGGCTACAAGGCGTACGACGCGTACCCGGCGGGCGCCAACGGCAACGTGGACAAGGTCAAGGAGCTGCTCGGCGGCAAGACGCCGGAGCTGGTTCTCGGTGTCGCCGACAACTCGACCGAGCAGCAGCAGGGTGCCCAGCTCAAGGCGAACCTGGAGCGGGCCGGCTTCAAGATCACCGTTCGGAACATCTCGGACGACGCGAAGCTCGACGAGATCAAGAAGAAGAACAACCCCTGGGACCTGTACATCGGTAACTGGGCGGCGGACTGGCCCAGCGGGGCGTCGATCCTGCCTGTGCTCTACGACGGCCGCACCATCAAGGCCGAGGGCAACAGCAACCAGTCCTACTTCAACGACCCGGCGATCAACGCCGAGATGGACCGCATCCTGGCCCTGCCCCCGGCCGACCAGGGACCGGAGTGGGCCAAGCTCGACGAGCGGATCATGAAGGAGCACGCGCCGGTGGTGCCGTTCTACGTCGACGTGGCCTACAACGTGCACGGGTCCAAGGCCGGCGGGATCTTCATCTCCAGCGTCTTCGGCTACCCGTCGTTCGTGAACGCGCACGTCAAGCCGTAACTCACACCGCAGACAGACAAGGGTCTCCTCCCGACAGCGTCGTCGGGAGGGGACCCTTCTGCTTCTGCCGGACGGGTCACTTGGTGCGGCCCTGCCGTTTCATCTGGCCAGCTCGGCGGGACGCTGTCAGATTGAATGGATCGTGATGAGGTCTTCGAGACCGGCGAGGTCATCGGCATTGCGGGTGTAGACGGCGGCGTCATGAGCGTGCGCGGTTGCGGCGATGAGCAGGTCCATCACCCTGGCTCGTGGCTGACGGCCGATCTCGACGACGCGGGCAGCCAGTCGCGCGTAGCTGTCGGTGATGGCTTCATCGATGGGAAGCGGATCAAATCGGCGTTGGATCGCGCTCAACCGCGCCAGACGGAGCGCTCTCGCCTCGGCGGTCTTCGCGACCAGGACACCGAACTGAAGTTCGGCGAGGCTGACGACGCTGATGGCCAATTCACCCGGAATCGGGGTCACGTCGGTAGCGATGAGGACGCTGGTGTCGAGGATCCCGCGGCTCACCGCTCAACCCACGGATCGGTGACGGCATCGTCGAGGAGGTCCCGATCGGCTGCCCATCCTGGGTCGGTGGGTTGGTCAAACACGCCGGTGAGATCGTCCCATTCGCGCCAGGTTCGAGGACTGACCGGGCCGAGTACGGCTGCCGGTCGGCCGGCGACAGTGATCGTCACGCGTTCACCCGCTTGCGCCCTGCGCACCAGATCGCTGGCGTTCTGCCGCATCTCCCGCAACCCGACTTCATGCATACGCCCCACTGTAGCACTTGTGCTACCACTGTCGGAGGTCGTCGGCTCTCGCTCTGGCCTCGCGCCGGGGGCCTCGCAGCTCAAGCAAGATCAGTTGTACTGCTCCGCCTGCGTGATCGCATCTCAAACCGCCGGGGCAGCCGTGCTGCAGGCCGTGCGATCTGCGGCAGAAGGGAATGTGTTGCGGCCGTCAGTCAGCGGCTCTCGCGGCCCGGCTCGCCGCCACCCTCAGCGACCTGCGCGAGGACGCTTACCCGGTCGTGGATCTCCAGGCCGGCTGTTAGCGTCGCGGCATGTTCGCCACCGACCGGATCCGACTGCGCCCGCCCACGCCCGACGACGCGCCGAACATGTTCCGCCTCGACGGTGATCCTGAGTTGCACCTGATCACAGACGGCGAGCCGTTCCTGCCGCGCCACGTTGGCCAGGTCCGGGCCAGGCTGGAGAAACAGGTTACCGAGCCGCCCGACGGCCAGACCGCGGTGTCGCTGTTGGCCGAAACTACGGCCGACGGCACGTTCCTCGGTGGCGGCTCGCTGTGGGGGATCAACGCGTTCAACCAGTACGCCCACCTCGGCATCTCGCTGCTACCCGAGGCGCGTGGCCAGGGGTACGGGACCGAAGTGATCCAACTGCTCTGCCGGTACGGCTTCCGCAACCGCAACCTCCGCCGTCTGGAACTGGAGACGCTGGCCAGCAACACCGCCATGCGGCGGACCGCGGAGACCTGCGGCTTCACGCACGAAGGCACCCAGCGGGAGCGCGAGTACGACGGCGACGGCTTCAAAGACATGGTGATCTACGGTCTGCTGCGGCGCGACTGGACGCCGTAGTCGGCCGTGGATCAGGGCTGGGCCGCGCCTTCGATTGTGGTGCTTTGCCGCGGACGAAGCGCGGTCAGCAGACTGTCGAGTTGACCCCAGGCCCGCGCAGTGGAGATGTGGTCGATGTAGTCGCGCGACTCGATGATGAGCCCGTCGCGGATGCGCATCACGAAGACACACGGCACCGTGAACGCCTCGCCTGTCTCGTTGACCCGCCCCTGATAGGCGAACTCGGCGACAATCACCTCCGGGTCGGCCGTTTCATGAATCGTCACGTCTACCGGCTTACGGTTCAGCGTCCGGGCGACCGGAGGGGGCGCGGTGAAGTGCTCGTGCAGCTCAGCGCGGCTGCGCAGCGGAGGCGGGTTGAGCGGGTGGAACGGATGCGTGACATGGGTCTGTTCGGCATACAGGTCAGCCAGGTCTTCGTACGGACCGGCGCAGACACCGTTCACCAACCGGAGGAAGGTTTCGCGTGGGCTACTCATGCCGGGCTTCCTTCGAATCGGTGATGTCACGTGGGGCGTGCCGAGGACCGCGTTCGGGAATAGCCGGCACGCCATCGACGGCACCCTAGCGACCCCAGCCCTCATCTGACTGCCCCGAAGCGCGTTCGTCGGCCGTATCGAAGGCGTTGTCATCGGGCCTGAGCGTGTGTACCGAGGTTCGAGCAGGCGCGCTATCGGTGGGGTGGCACCTCGGTCGGTGGGGCGACTGTGCGCGAGCAGCCGTGCGCGGGACGGTGTTCGGGGCGTCCATGTTCGCTACGTTGGCGTCGTGTCACCGTCGTGTCACACTCGGTGCGGCTGGAATGTCGCGCCCATTGTGAAAGGCGGGCGAACGAGAGATTCGTCCTGGCCGCTATCTGGGGGCGATGTCGTGTCGCATGTCGATCCGCGCTTCGGTGCCCAACTGCGTGCGCTTCGGAGCGAACGCGGACTGTCGTTGCGGGCACTGGGTCAGCTCGCTCACCGGGGTAAGAGCCACCTGCACGATCTGGAGACCGGCGCAAAGGCCCCCACCCCCGAAACGGCGAGCCACCTCGACGAGGTGCTGCGAGCCGACGGGACCCTCGTCCGCCTGGTGAATGAGCCCGTCGACCACGACACCGAGGCCGGGGAGCTGCTGGCTCGGGTGCGGGTCAGCGATGTCAGCGCCGAGACGCTCGCTCGGATCGAGGCGGGTGTGGACGACCTGGCGAGCGCGTACGCGCTTGTGCGGCCGGTTGATCTGCTGCCGCTGGTGCGTCGCCAGTTGGCCTACGTGGGGCGCCTGCTCGATGGTCGCGGGACGTTGGCGCAGCGTCGACGGCTCGTCGTTGCCGGTGGTTGGCTGACCGTGCTGCGGGCGACGGTCCACATCGATCTGCTGCAACAGCCCGCCGCGGGCGCTCATCTGCGCACGGCCATGGCTCTTGCCGAGCATGCTGAGCATCCGGAGATCCAGGCATGGTGTCTGGAGACGCAGGCGTGGGACTGGCTCACCCAGGGCGACTGCCGGCGGGCGATGGACCTGTCGCTTCAGGCGCAGCGGGTGGCACCTCGGGGAAGTTCGGCGTACATCCAAGCCACTGCCCAGGAGGCGCGGGTGTGGGCGCGGTTGGCTGACGTGCGGCGTACGCGTGGTGCGCTGGATCGTCTGGAGCGGTTGACAGCGAACCTGCCGGTGCCGGAGCGGGCCGAGCACCACTACCGGTATGACCCGACGAAGGCGTTGGCGTACACGGCGACCACGCTGTCGTGGGCGGGTGACCCGGCCGCCGAGCAGATGGCCCGTACCGCCTTGGCGGAATTGGACCCACGCGGGGATGGTGGTGAGCGGCCACGGCGCTCGGCTTCCGCCCGTCTGGATCTCGCGGTGGCACTATTGGCCGCCGATCAGCCGGACGAAGCCAGCGTCGTCGCCGCCGACGCGGTCCGGTCGGGACGAGTGGTGTCCTCGAACTGGTGGCGGGCGCGGGAAGTGCTCCGGAAGGTCGAGCACACCGGGACAGCGGAAGCAGCGGCGTTTCGCGAGGTGTACGAGGCGTACCGGCCCGCGACTCGATAGCGGACGGCACGCGCGACCAGCGGACACCCGCTAGCTTTCCGTCACCGCATGTTCACCCGATGCTGTGAGTGAGGGCGGGATCAGTACGAACAGGTCGCCAAAGCGAGACCACCTGCCCCTGCCAGCGGAGGTGGGTATGAGCGGCAACGACGACACCGGTACGCCGAACACGGGCGAGCAGATCGACGCCGCCGAACGGGAAGAAGCCAAGCGCCGGTTGCTCGCGCAGGCCGAGGCGGAGCGGATACCGGCGCAGGAGACGACTCGGGCGTTGCCGGATCGGCGGTGGCGCGATGGGCGGTGACCCGGTGCCGATCGGTCGACGCGTGGCATACCTACGGGTGCGGCGAAGGTTGTCGCAGCAGTCGTTCGCGGATCGGTTGGGCAAGTCGAAGAGCTGGGTGGACAAGGTCGAGCGTGGGGTCCGTTCCCTGGAACGGGTGTCGACCATCCGGGACATCGCGGCGGTGCTGAGGGTCGACGCCTCTGCGCTGCTCGGTCGTGATGTCCAGCCTGTTGGGGTGGCCGAGCAGCGCGAGGGCGTCGCCCGGATTCGGGCGGCGTTGTCGGCGTACGAAATGGCTTTTGGTCGCCCGACGGACCGGGAGGTGATGTCGCCCGTTCGGTTGGCTCGGGAGGTGCGGCACGCGTGGATGACCTTCCAGCACGCCCGTTACCCGCGTCTGGTCGAGCTGCTGCCGGCGTTGGTGACCGAGGTACACCGCGTCCACACACAGGACCCGGTGGCTGCTCGGGCAGTGGTGGTGGAGGCATATCGGGTGACGGCTGCGCTGCTGGTCAAGCTGGGGGAGGG
This sequence comes from Micromonospora sp. C81, assembly GCF_018070425.1. Taxonomy (NCBI): domain Bacteria; kingdom Bacillati; phylum Actinomycetota; class Actinomycetes; order Micromonosporales; family Micromonosporaceae; genus Micromonospora; species Micromonospora sp. C81. Next base: position 20,912 of record NZ_JAGPXS010000033.1, on the reverse strand, counting down.
GAGCCTCGCCTGGTTGGCCGCAGACCGGGCGATGTCCGCCGCTGTCGGGCACCCGGTGCTGCTGGCCTGCGCGGCGGTGCAGTTGGGTCAGGCGCTGCGCGCGTCGGCGCGGACAGGGCCGGTGCTGCTGGCCGCCGCTTCCCAGATCGTCCCTGGTACGCCGGAAGAGTTGTCGCTGCGTGGATCGCTGCTCGTGCAGGCCGCTCTGATCGCGGGCAGGGCCGGCGATGCCAGGTTGGTCGGTGAGCTGCTGGACCAGGCCGCCGAGCTGGCCGCTCAGGTGGGCGACGGCCACGACCATCACCGGACGGCGTTCGGTCCGACGGCCGTCGAGTTGGCGCGGGTCGCCGCCGCGGTGGAGTTGGGTGACGGGCCGCAGGCCATCGCCCGACACGAGAAGGCGATCGGGTGGGACGGGTGGCGAGGGCTGCCGGTCGAGCACCGCGCCGCGCACCTGATCGACGCGGCGCGCGCCTACCTCCAGACGGACGACCCCGCCAACGCGGCCCGGGTCCTGTTGCGTGCCGAACGCCTCGCACCCGCCGAGATCCGCGACCGGCCAGCCGTCCGGGACGTGGTTGCCCAGGTCGCCCGCGACCCGGACGCCCCACCGACGATCACCCAGCTCGCCATCGGCCTCGGGGTGCTGTGAGCATGACGGTCAGGAAGTCGATAGGGCGGAAGCGCGCAGTGCCGCAGCCATCCACTCGAACGGGAACCGCTCCGGCGGCGCATTGTTCACGGCGGTGACAAGCTCCATGTACCGGCCGAACGGTCCCTCCGGCGGCGTGCGATCCCACTCCGCGCCCTTGAGCATGTGGTCGGCCGCCTGGATCCGGAACTCAGGCGTGTCCGGTGTCCCGGACCAGGTCGGCCAGCTCGATCCACGCCTCCAGCTGGGCCGCGGTGGGGTGGTCGGGCAGCACGGGTCGGGCCGCCCGCCACCACTCGACCATCCGCTCCGGCAGATCAGGGGACGAGCACCACACCGCCGCGCACGCCGCCCCGAGCCAGCCGGTCATGGGCGGCCGCCGCGTCGGCGAAGGGGTGGACGCCAGCGACCCGGAGCGGGATGTCGCCGCTGGTGACGAGTTTGACCAGCTCGCCCAGCCGGGATCCGTCCGGTAGCACCTCCAGCGCGAAGGTCCGGATTTCCCGCACCGGCTCCGGGCGAAGCGGGGGTGACGCGGCCACGTACCCGCCGCCGTCCCGGACGAGGTCCAGCAGCGAGGAGCCGATCACCGCCAGGTCGACGACCGCGTCGAACGTCCCCGTCGGATCGTCGGCGCGCGACAGGAACGCCGCGCCCAGCGACTCGACGAACTCGCGGTCGTCGGGCCCGGCGAGTCCCGTGGCGTGCAGGCCGGTCGCCCGGGCCAGCGCCAGGACGAACCCACCGACCTGCCCGGCGGCACCGGTGACGAGCACTGTCGAACCCGCGGGGAGCGCGAGCAGGTCGAGGGCCTGGGCGGCGGCGAGGCCATTGGTCGGCAGGGTCGCCGATTCGGTCGCGGGGACGCCGGCGGGCGCGGAGGTCAGCCAGGCGGGGTCGAGGAGTACGTACTCCGCGTGGGCGCCGACAGTGGTTTGCAGCCACGGCGAGAAGCCGATGACCTCGTCGCCGATCCTGAACTCCTCGACCGACGGGCCGACCGCGTCGACGCTGCCGGCAACGTCCCAGCCGGGCGTGTACGGCAGACCGGTCGGCAACGGGGCTGGGAACCGACCGGAGCGGACCATCAGATCGACCGGATGGACGACCGACGCCGCGACCCGCACGCGGACCTGCCCCGGCCCGGGCTCGGGCACCGGCACCTCGGCCACGTGCAGGACCTCCGGCCCTCCGAACTCTGCATAGCTGACTGCGCGCATCGCCGACTCCTTCGTGGGACCTCTTTGATCACCACGACCGTACGAATCATCGGCACTGTCAGTAAGTAGGTACCGTGAAGTGCCTAGGGCACCCAGAGGAGGCGGCATGGCGACGACGAGTGCGGAGCAACGTCGTGAGCAGGCCAAACGCGACTACGACGCGTTCCTGGAACAGTGCCCCACCCGTGAGCTGCTGAGCAGGCTCACCGACAAGTGGGTCGCGTTGGTGATCCCAGCGCTCGTCGACGGTCCGCAGCGGCACGGCGAGCTTGCCCGCCGCATCGCCGGCGTCAGCCAGAAGATGCTCACCCAGACCCTGCGCACCCTGGAACGCGACGGCCTCGTCACCCGCACGGTCACCGCCTCGGTGCCGGTCCGCGTCGACTACGCGCTCACCCCGCTCGGCCATGAGCTGTTCCCGGTCATGATCGCGATCAAGAACTGGGCGGAGACGCACATGGACCGCGTCTTCGACGCCCGGGTTGAATTCGACGCACGCCCCTGAACGCGCGGGTAGGGCGCTGTCGCAGCTGGCGCAGGGCCCGCCAGGTTGTCGCTGGCGACTAGCGCTTGCCTCATTGGTCGGACCGATTGTGGGCGCTGCGGCCACTGCGCTTTGGCTGCTTGGCCATTGACCCCGACTCATCGACCTGTTTGGCTGCCTTCGCGATGACCTTGAGAACCCCTCGATCGACCGGAGATAGTTGTGTCCTTCATTGCCGCAGTCAAGTCCGTCTTTAGTCAGTACGTCGGCTTCACGGGCCGCGCCCGCCGGTCTGAGTACTGGTGGTTCGTCTTGTTCACAGTCATTGTCAGCATCGTCGCGGCCATCCTGGACAGCGCGTTGGGACTGACCTTCGAGAACGGCACGACCGGTTTCATCGGTCTCGTTGTCAACCTGGCGCTGCTGCTGCCGACGCTGGCGGTCGCGGTGCGACGCCTGCACGACACCGACCGGACGGGATGGTGGGTTCTGATCGGCCTGGTACCGATCGTGGGCGCCATCGTCCTCATCGTGTTCTTTGTGTCGGACAGCACGCACGGCGCGAACCGTTTCGGCCCCAGCCCCAAGAGCTGACCGCTGTCCGCGTTGTAACGTCCGCGGATTCAAGATCGGACAGGTCGGTCCCCTTCCGGCAGCGCTGTCGGAAGGGGACTGCCGCCGTTGGGCGTAGGCCTGGATTCCCTACGCTCGGCAGCCAAGAACCGGAAGGCGTCTCCAATGGTCGTGCCTTGCGCGAATGGACCTGCGAGGGCGGCGGCCTTCTCGACAATTCTCTCCTGCTGCGACGGCCGCCGTTCGAGCTGTCGAACACGGTGGCTATTTCAGTCGAACCTCACCCGGCGGGGAGTGCTACGACCCCGACCCGTTCGATGAGCACGTCCGACCCGACGCCGCACCCTTCCCGATTCCTGCCTTCATGGAGCGTTGGTGATCGAGGCGTTCACAGCAGATGGGTACGGAGGAAGTCCAGCTCCAGAGGCAGCAGACGCTCGGCGGTGCCGTTCGCGGCCATGTGCGTGGCACCGGTCAACGGCAGCACGGCGTGCGGGCGGCCGGCGCTCAGCAGGGCTGCGGAGAGCCGCAGCGTGTGCGCCGCCACCACGTTGTCATCGGCCAGACCGTGCACCAGCAGCAACGGGCGGGCCTGGTCCGGGCCGGTGACCGGTTCGGCGGCCATCTCGACCAGCGAATGGTGCGCGTAGACGTCCGTGCCGTCCTCCGGCAACCCCAGATAACGCTCGGTGTACGCGGTGTCGTAGAGCGCCCAGTCGGTCACCGGGGCGCCCGCGATGCCGCATTTGAACAGCTCCGGGTGGCGCAGCACCGCCAACCCGGCCAGCCACCCGCCGAACGACCAGCCCCGCACCCCCACCCGATCCAGGTCCAGGTCGGGGTGCTTGCCGGCGAGTGCGGTCAGCGCGTCGATCTGGTCGGTCAGGATCACGTCGGCCACCCGACGGTGGATCGCCTTCTCGAACGACGGGGCCACTCCCGGCGTACCCCGGTTGTCGATGGTGACCACCGCGAACCCGGTGTCGGCCCACCACTGCCGCTCCAACCACGCGGCCCGCGCCGCCACGACCTCCTGGTGCCCAGGGCCGCCGTAGATGTCCAGCAGCACCGGCAGCCGCCGGCCCGTCACGTGGTTGTCCGGGTAGAGGACCGCCGCCGGCAGCCGCCGGTCGGTCACCCGTTCCAGCAACGGCAGCGGAGAGTACGGGGGAGTCGCGGCGAACGACCGCAGCTCGGCGATCTCCTGACCGCCGCGACGCACCGACCAGCGCACCCCGGCATGGTCCAGCGACGCGACACCGATCGCCAGCACGTCCCCGCCGACGGCGGCCGTGTACCAGCCCGAGTCGGTGGTGAGCCGACGCGCGTCCACCCCACCGCCGATGGTGGTGCGGACCCGGAACAGGTGCCGCTCGCTCGGCTCGCCGTCGCTCGCCTCCACCAGCAGGTCCGCCGGGCCGCTGGCCGCAGCCAGCCGACCCACCACCCGCCGTACGTACAGCGACGGTGGGGTGAGCAGGGTGCCGTCGGCGAACAGGCAGCGTGCGTCGTACCCGTCGTGTGCCAACTCCCCGCCAACCAGCACCCGGCCGTCCGGCAGGTGCGCCGGGGTGCCGGCGATCGGCTCCACCCAGCGCGGGTCGGCCAGCTCCGCGTGCACCTGCGTCTCGCCGGTGCGCGGGTCCACCGCCAGCACCAGCCCGTGCTGCTGCGAGCGGCGCAGCACCGTGATCAACGGGCTGCCCTCGACCCAGCTGACAGCGGTCAGGTACGGGTAGGTCTCCCGGTCCCAGTGCACGTCCACCCAGCCGTCGTCCAGGTCCAGCAGGTGCAGGCTGACCTCGGCGTTCGGCCCACCAGCCCGGGGGTACGCGACGGCGGTCGGCGGACTGGCCGGCTGGGCCGGGTCGTGCAGGTGCCAGCGTTCCAGGCGGGACTCGTCTACCCGGGCGGCGAGCACCATGCGCCCGTCCGGCGCCCACCAGTAGCCCCGGTACCGGCCGAACTCCTCCGCCGCGATGTGCTCGGCCAGGCCCCAGCTCACCCCGGCGTCCTCACCGGCCAGCAGGGTGTCGGTGCCGTCGGCCTCGATCACCCGCAGCTCGCCCCGGCGGACACCCTCGGCCGCGTCGGTCACGTACGCCAGCCGTTGCCCGGTCGGGTCCGGACGGGGGTCGAGCACCGGGCCGACGGTGGCCACCTCGACCACGTCGCCGTGCACCAGATCGGCCCGGAACAACCGCCCCGCCAGCGCGAAGACCGCGACCCGACCGGGGGCGTCCAACGCGTACGAGCCGATGCCTGCGGCGCTCAGCCGCAGCCGCTCCCGCAGCGCGCGCTCACCGGGGGAGAGCGACCGGACGTCCCCGCCCTCACCGAGCAGCGTTGCCGGGTCGGCGACCAGGCGCTCCTCGGCGGTGGCCACGTCCAGCAGCCAGAGCGCGTCCGCCGGGTCCTCCGGCCCCGCGGAGCGCAGAAAGATCACTCGGGAGCCGTCGTCAGCCACGGAGACAGCGCGTGGCGCGCCGTGGCTGAACCGGCGTGTGCGGGCGGCCAGCTCCGGAAAGTCCACAGACCAAATCGTAGAGCCGGACCGGAGGTGATGTGGCCGACCTGGGCGGACGCGTCCACGTCGGCCGGAGCAGAACGCCGGTTAGAGTGACCGTCGTGACGATGCTGCCCGACCGCCGCCTGCTGCTGGTCCACGCGCACCCCGACGACGAGTCGATCGGCACCGGCTCGACGATGGCCCACTACGCCGCGAACGGCGCGCACGTCACGCTGGTGACCTGCACCCTCGGCGAGGAGGGCGAGATCCACGTGCCCGCGCTGGCCCAGCTCGGCGCCGCCGAGGCCGACCAGCTCGGCGGCTACCGGATCGCCGAGCTGGCCGCCGCGTGCGCCGCGCTCGGCGTCAACGACCACCGCTTCCTCGGCGGCGCCGGCCGCTACCGCGACTCCGGGATGATGGGGCTCGCGACCAACGACCACCCCCGCGCCTTCTGGCAGGCCGACCTCGACGAGGCCGCCGGGCACCTCGTGGAGATCATGCGAGAGGTACGCCCCCAGGTGCTGGTCACGTACGACCCGAACGGCTTCTACGGCCACCCCGACCACATCCAGGCGCACCGGGTGGCGATGCGTGCCGTCGAGCTGGCCGCCGCCGAGGGCTGCGCCCCGCTCAAGGTCTACTGGACGGCCATGCCGCTCAGCGTGCTGGAGGCCGGCATGGCCCACTTCGCCGAGTCCGCCGACAACCCGTTCGGCGGCATCGAGGACATCGCCGACCTGCCCTTCGGCACCCCGGACGCCCAGATCGCCGCCCGCATCGACGGGACCGACCAGCACCTGGCCAAGGAAACCGCGATGCGGGCGCACGCCACCCAGATCCCGGCCAACTCGTGGCTCTACTCGATCGCCGGCAACTTCGGCGGCGAGTTCATGGGCGTGGAGTTCTTCACCCTCGCCCTCGGCGAGAAGGGCCCGGGCGTCGGGCCGTACGGCTGGGAGGACGACCTCTTCGCCGGGCTGCCCGAGGAGACCGCCCCGGACCGGTCCCCGGTCGCGGCGGCTGGTCTCCGGTGACCCTGCCCGCCGCGTCGATGACGGTCGTGGACGACCAGGACACCCCGCCTCCGGCGGGGCCGCCGTCGCGACTGCTGGACCTGGGCCTGCGGCTGGTCGGCGCGATCGTCGTGGTGATCGCCGGGGTGGTGACCGGGGTGCTGGAGCTGCTGCTCGCCACGGTCCGCGTCGGTGGGCAGCTGATCGGCGTGTCGGCCGTTCTCGCGGTCGGCGCCAACATCGCGCTGAGCTGGTTCGCGTACGAGGCGGTGGGCCGCAGGTGGGCTGTCGCACTGCCGGCGGTGCCGTGGTTCGCGCTGATGGCGGTGGGCGCCATCCGGACCACCGAAGGCGACCTCCTGCTGTCCGGCGACAACTGGGTCGGCCTGGCGATGATCGTCGCCGGTGCCATGACCTTCGCGGTGATGGGCTTCCGGCAGATCCTCGCCCCACCACACACGCTCGACGGCTGATGACGCCACCCAGGTAGGGGTGGTAAATATTCCTGCCAGAGATGCGGGCCCCGCGACGGGGCGTACGGCAGGAGGTCCTGCGATGGACAGACGGTGGCGTGACGTCGGGGTGCTCGTTGCAGCACTGTTCGCGGTCAACGTGGTCGCCCGACTGATCATCCGGTTCGGTTTCGAGGGTGACGACACCGCAGCCGACCGGGTGTCACTGGCGATGTTCGCGGTGATCGGGCTGATCCTGGCCGTGGTCGCCTTCCGCTGGGCTCGTCGTCGGCCACTGGCGGGCTGGGGAGCCGACATGGCCCTCGTCGTACTGGTCGCGATGCTGTTGACCGTGCTGGTCGGGCCCCTGTTGGTCGGTCACAACCCGTTCGCGGGCGGTGCGGCGACGTTCTTCGCCCAGATCTGGCTCTACCTGCTCGCTGCGGGGGCCGGGGTGCTGGTCGGTTACCTGCTGCTCACCGCACTCGGACGTGACTACCGCTCGCAACAGCTCAAGCGGTACGCCGAGGTCAAGGCCGCGAAACCCCGCCGCGTCGTACGCCGCTGACCCTGCCGCCACGCGCCGCCAGACAGCCGGTCGACCAGTCAGGCGTACGGCCGGGCAGGTGTCCGCCTGCCAGGCCGGTCCGGTGTGCGCGCCTTGATCGACTCGTGTTCCGTGAAGTCGCGGTGTCCGGGCCGTGATCGACTCGCGTTTCGTGAAGTCGCGGTGTCTGAGGCGTGTGGATGCCGCGATTCCCTGAAAGCCGAGTGGATCAGCAAGGCCGAGTGGATCGGCGCGTCTGTCGAGCCGTCAGGGGTGGTTGGGGTCAGTGCGGGGCGACCCGGGTCAGGTAGGTGTGGTGAGTGACGAAGCCGAGCCGCTGGTAGAGGGCGACCGCCGCGGTGTTGTGCTGCTCGACCTGGAGGAACGCGCGCGTCGCACCGGCGGACACGCCCCAGGCGGCCAGCTCGTCGATCACCTGGCGGGCCAGCCCCTGCCGGCGGGCCTCGGGTGACACCTCGATCAGGCTGAGGCCCAACCAGCGCCCCTGGCCGGTCACCGTGGCCCGGCCGACCGCCACCAGCGTGCCGTCGACGTACCCGTGGGCGAAGCGGACCTGGTCCACGGCGGTGAGCACGTGCCGGGCGGCGTCCGGCAGGCCGCCCTTGCGGCCGGCGGCGAAGGCCAGCCACCCCTCGCTCGGCGCGGTGGCCAGCTCAACGACCACACTTTCCCACCGGCCAGCCTGGCCAGCAGCGGCGCCGGCTTGCCCACCAGCCAGCCCGGCCTGCTCACCAGCCAGGCCAGCCTGGCCACCAGCCGCGTCGGCCTGCCCACCAGCCGCGCCGGCCTGCCCATCGGCCAGCTCGACGCGCCCGGCAGCGGGTGGGGTGTCGACGGACGACGGCGCAGGCAGGGGGAGTGGCGCGGTCTGCACCAGTGTCGGCGGGCGGGCGGTCCAGCCACGGGCGTCCAGCTCGGTGCCCACCGGTGCGGCGAGTGGGAGCGGCGTGTTGATCATCGCGGGTTGGCCCTGCTCGGCGTACCAGCGCTCGACCTCGTCCACGGCGGCGGCCAACGGGCGGTCCGGGTCGCCGATCGGCAGCGCGGAGTTGGCTCGTCCGGTCCAGCCGTCCGCCGAGCGGAGCAGCCAGTCACCGATGCGGCCCCGCGTCGGCGCCGGCCAGGCCTCGTCGGCGGCGCGTTCCAGCGCCACCACTGCTGCCGCGGTCGGCCGGCGGGTCGGTGGCACCCGCTTGGCGCGGTGGACCTGTGTCACCGGGACTCGCAGCGGGCCGTGCGCCGTGGCCAGCGTGAGATGAGTCTCGCTCAGCTCCACCAGCTCGCCGAGAGCATCGGAGAATAGCGGTCGACCTTCGCGAATCCCCACAATCCGGCGAACCACGATCCGGTGTCCCACATCCTGCTGTCGGAGCACGATCGACCCCCTCCCCGGCGAGATACTAGGCTCTTACCGTCGCGGGAGATCGCGACGTGTCTTGCGGAGGAGAAGACCGGTGACCTACATCATCGCCGAGCCGTGCGTGGATGTGCTCGACAAGGCATGCATCGAGGAGTGCCCGGTCGACTGCATTTACGAGGGCAATCGGATGCTCTACATCCACCCCGACGAGTGCGTCGACTGTGGTGCCTGTGAGCCCGTCTGCCCCGTGGAGGCGATCTTCTACGAGGACGACGTCCCGGAGCAGTGGAAGGACTACACCGGCGCCAACTACGAGTTCTTCGAGGAGCTGGGCTCGCCCGGTGGTGCCTCGAAGATCGGCAAGGTGGAGAAGGACGCCACCTTCGTCGCCGCGCAGCCGCCGCGCGGCGAGGGCCACTGAACCGGCCCGCGCCGGTCTCGTCGCGGCTGCCCGAGTTCACCTGGGACACCCTGGACGCCGCGGCCACCCTGGCCGCGGCGCATCCGGAGGGCCTGATCAACCTCTCCATGGGCACGCCGGTCGACCCGGTGCCCGAGGTGATCCGGCGGGCGTTGGCCGACGCGTCCGATGCTCCCGGTTACCCGCTGACCGCCGGCACGCCGGCACTGCGGGCCGCGATCGCGGCGTGGGTGTCCCGGGCCTGTGGCGCCGGCGTCGACCGTCTCGGTGTGCTGCCGACCATCGGCTCGAAGGAGCTGGTCGCCTGGCTGCCCACCCTGCTCGGCATCGGCCCGGGTGACGTGGTGGTGGTGCCGTCGATCGCGTACCCCACCTACGAGGACGGGGCCCGGCTGGCCGGTGCCACCGTCGTTCGTACCGACTCGCTCACCTCGGTCGGGCCGACCTCGCGGGTCCGGTTGGTCTGGGTCAACTCGCCCGGCAACCCGACCGGTCGGGTGCTGCCCGCTGCGCACCTCAAGAAGGTGGTCGACTGGGCGCGGGAACGCGGCGCAGTGGTCGCCAGCGACGAGTGCTACCTGCCGCTGGGCTGGTCGGCCGAGCCGGTCTCGGTGCTGTCCCCGCAGGTCAGCGGCGGCAGTTACGCCGGAGTGCTCGCTGTGCACTCGCTGTCCAAGCGTTCCAACCTGGCCGGCTACCGGGCCGGCTTCGTCGCCGGTGACCCGGCGCTCGTCGCCGAGCTGCTGAAGGTCCGCAAGCACGCCGGCATGATCGTGCCCGCACCCGTGCAGGCGGCGATGGTGGCGGCACTGGAGGACGAGCGACACGCCGAGGAGCAGCGGGAGCGCTACCGCGCCCGGCGAGAGGTGCTCGCGGCCGCGTTCACCGGTGCCGGGTTCACCGTCGAACATTCCGAGGCGGGTCTCTACCTCTGGCTCACCCGAGGTGAGGACTGCTGGGACACGGTCGACTGGCTGGCTCGGCGGGGCATCCTGGTCGCCGCCGGCATCTTCTACGGCCCCACCGCCGGGCAGCACGTCCGCGTTGCGCTGACCGAGTCCGACGAGCATGTCGCGGCGGTCGCCGGCCGGCTGCGGGCCTGACCCCGGGCGGCCGGCGATGACCGACGGCGCGACCGGGCGGTACGCCGGGGTGCGGGCGGCGGTGATCGGTACTGGCCTGATCGGCGGCTCGGCGCTGTTACGCCTGGCCGAGGCCGGCCTGGACGTCGTCGGATGGGATCCCGACCCGGCTACCCGGGAGCGGGCCCAGGACCGGGGAGTGGTCGCCCCGGCCACGATCGAGCAGGCTGTGGCCGGGCGGGACGTGGTGTTCCTCTGCGGCCCGCTGCCTACTCTTGCGGGCACCCTGGCCCTGGTGGCCGAGCTGACCGCGCCCGGCTGTGTGCTCACCGACGTCGGCAGCACCAAGGTCGAGGTGGCCGAGGCGGCCGACCGACTCGGGCTCACCGACCGGTTCGTCCCCGGGCACCCCATGGCCGGTGCGGAGTCCGCCGGTCTGACCGCCGCCTCGCCGACCCTGCTGGCGGGTGCCGCCTGGGTGCTCTGCCCGGCGCCGGGCACCGCGACCGACGCCTTCCGCTGGCTGACCGGGCTGCTGGTCGAGCTGTTCGGAGCCCGGGTCGTGCCGATGTCCGCGTCGGCGCACGACTCGGCGGCCGCGCTCGCCTCGCACGTGCCGCACCTGCTGGCGGGCGCGCTGGCCGGGGCGACGCAGCGGGCGCCGCTGCGCGACGCGGTGCTGACGCTGGCGGCTGGCAGTTTCTCCGACGGCACGCGGGTCGCCGGCACACCGGCGGAGCGGACCGCGAACATGCTGCTCGGCAACCGCGACCGGGTCCTGCACGAGCTGGACGAGGTCCGCGCCTTCCTGGACGGGCTGGCCGCCGCCCTTCGGGCCGGCGACGCGCCAGCGCTCATCGCCCGGTACGCGGAGGCGAGAGCGGCCCGGTCGGCGCTGTCGGGTCGGCGGTTGGCCGGTCAGACCCGGGAGTTCGCTGTCGACGGCGACCACGACGCCGAGGTGACCTGGCTGCACGGGTTGGGTGACGTCGGCGGGCACCTGACCGGGTGTCAGGTCGGCTCCGGGACGGTTTCCTACACCGCGTGGCTTCCCGTGGCTGACTAGGCTGACAGGCATGGCGATGGACGGCCCGGTGGTGCAGGTGCGCGGCGAGGTGACCCGGGAGGTGCCGCCCGAGCTGGCCCGGTTCGCGGTCACGGTGACAGCCCGTGGTCGGGATCGGGAGGCGACGTTGACGCAGCTCGCCGAGCGGGCCGCCGCCGTCCGGGTGCTCTTGGACGGTTCCGAGCCGGCGGTGGCCCGGCGGGAGACCGGCGACCTGTGGGTCCGGCCGCAGACCAAGCGCTCGGGCGAGCGTGTGGTGGGATGGCTCGGCAGCGTCACCACGACGGTCACCGTCACCGACTTCACCGCCCTCGGTGAGCTGATGCTCCGGCTGGCCGACCAGGACCAGGTCTCGGTGAGCGGTCCGTGGTGGGAGCTTCGTCCGGACAGCCCCGTGCACCGCGAGGCGCGACACGCCGCGATCCGCGACGCACTGCTGCGGGCCCGGGAGTACGCGGAGGCGCTCGGCGCCCGGGTCACCGCTCTGATCGAGCTGGCCGACACCGGCCCGGCCGACCGGCCGATGTTCGCCCGGGCGGCGTTCGCCGGGGGTGGCGGCGCGGGTGGTGGCCCGCCGGAGCTTGAGCTGGACCCGCAGCCGCAGACCGTGCAGGCGGCGGTGCAGGCGCGGTTCACCATCAGCGATCCGGTTCTCGACTGATGCCGCCGGCCGAGGTGCTGTCCGTCGACGAGCTGGTGGGACGGGCGTTGGTGCTGGCCGAGGCCGGCCCACGGCAACTGCTCGGCATCGCCGGGGCGCCGGGTGCCGGCAAGTCCACGCTGGCCGAGTTGATCGTGCGCGAAGTCGGGCCGACCGCTCGCCTGGTGCCGATGGACGGCTTCCACCTGGCCCAGTCGCAGTTGGACCGGCTGGGCCGCGCCGACCGTAAGGGCGCGGTGGACACCTTCGACGCCAACGGGTACGTCTCGATGCTGCGCCGGTTACACCGCCTGGAGCCGACCTCGGTCTACGCGCCGGAGTTCCGGCGTGAGCTGGAGGAGCCGGTGGCCGGGGCGATCGAGGTGCCGCCGTCGGCGCGGCTGGTGGTGACCGAGGGCAATTACCTGCTCCTGCCGGACTACCCGTGGCAGGAGATCCGGCCGCTGCTGCACGAGGCGTGGTTCCTGGACCTGGACGCCGAGCTGCGCCAGCGCCGGTTGACGGCCCGGCACGAGGCGTACGGTCGATCACCGGAGCAGGCGCGGGCCTGGGCGTTGGGCAGCGACGAGTCGAACGCGGCCCTCATCACCCCCACCGCCGACCGTGCCGATCTGGTGGTCCGCCTGTCGGAGCCCCCGGCGGCCTGACCGGTCGGCGCGGCCTGAGCGTCCGGGCCGGACTCGGCTTGACCGGCCCGTCGAGGGCCGCCGCAGTCAGTCCAGTTCGCGGACCGGCCGGGCCGGGTTGCCGACCGCGACCACGTTTGCCGGTAGGTCCCGGGTGACCACCGCGCCCGCGCCGACGACGGTGTTCGCACCGATCGTCACGCCGGCCAGCACGATCGCGCCACCGCCGAGCCAGACGTTGTCGCCGATGGTGATCGGCTTGGCGGCCTCCCACTTGTCCCGTCGCGGACCGGGCTCGACCGGATGCGTCGGGGTGAGCAGTTGGACGTTCGGTCCGATCTGGACGTCGGCACCGATGGTGATCGGTGCGACGTCGAGGAAGACGCACTGGTAGTTGACGAAGCTGCGGGGCCCGATCCGGATCTGCCAGCCGTAGTCGCAGTGGAACGGCGGGCGGATCCAGGTGTCCTCGCCCAGTTCGCCGAGGAGTTCACCCAGTGCCGCGATCCGGGCCTGTGGATCGGCCGCGGGACTGGTGTTGAAGCGCTCCATCAGTCGTGCGGCGCGGTCCAGGTCGGCGATGATCTCGGGATCGTCGGCGATGTATGGCTCGCCGGCGAGCATCTTGTCCTTCATGGAGGTCACCGCCCGATCATGCCGGCCCGGTTCGTCGGCTCGTGGCGGGTCCGTCATTTTTAGGACTTCATTCTGCATACCCAGTATGCAATTCTGGGTTGTCAATGTGACTCTCATCCATCAAGACGCTTGACGAGGAGGATCCGTTGCACCAGGGAAGAAGATTGGCCGCCCTCGGCCTCGTGTTCACGCTTGCGCTCTCCGCGCCGGCTCCCGTCTCAGCCGCAGCCGCCGTGCCCGCCCCACCGGGTGGCACCGACCAACAGTCCACTCCGGGTGGACCCACCGCCAACCGCTCGGTCACCGTCACGCTGATCACCGGTGACCGGGTCACCGTCACCGCCTCAGGCGCCTCGGTCCGGCGCGGTGCCGGCCGCGAGGACGTGCAGTTCCTGGTTCAGCGCGAGCGCGGTCGACTCACTGTGACACCGACGGACGCGCTGCCGTTGCTGCGCTCGGGCCGGGTGGACCGGCGACTCTTCGACGTCACCGGCCTGGTCGAGGCGGGTTACGACGACGCCCACCGCAAGACCCTGCCCCTGCTGGTGGCGTACGGCTCGACGGGCGCCGCCCGGCGTGCCACGGCCGCTCTGCCCGGCACGAGGGTGACCCGCGACCTGCCGGTGATTGGCGGCGCCGCCCTGAGCAGCGACAAGTCCTCCCTCGACGCGGTCTGGGAGACGGTCACCACCGGTCCCGCTGGGGCCCGGCTCGACGCGGCGGGGGGCGTCGAGCGGATCTGGCTGGACGGCCATCGACGGGTGACCCTCGACCACAGCGTGCCGCAGATCGGCGCGCCCGCGGCCTGGGCGGCCGGTTTCACCGGGGCGGGAGTGTCCGTCGCGGTGCTGGACACCGGCGTCGACGCGACCCACCCGGACCTGGCCGGCAAGGTGGCCGAGGCGCGCAACTTCACCGAGGTCGCCGACGCCCGGGACACGGTCGGCCACGGCACCCACGTGGCCTCGACCATCGCGGGCACCGGCGCGGCCTCCGGCGGCAAGTACCGGGGTGTGGCGCCGGACGCGACGCTGCTGGACGGCAAGGTCTGTGAGGACGCGGGCTGCACCGACTCGGCGATCCTCGCCGGCATGCAGTGGGCCGCGGTGGAGAAGAAGGCCGCAGTGGTCAACATGAGCCTCAGCGGCTGGGACACCCCGGAGGTCGACCCGGTCGAGGAGGCCGTGCAGACCCTGACCGCCCAGACCGGCACGCTGTTCGTCCTCGCCGCCGGCAACGACGGCTCGGACGGTTCGGTCGGCTCACCGGCCAGCGCCGACGCCGGGCTCGCTGTGGGTGCGGTGGACCGCGACGACGAGCTGGCCGACTTCTCCAGCCGGGGACCGCGAGTCGGCGACGACGCGTTGAAGCCGGACATCACCGCGCCCGGCGTCGACATCGTCGCCGCACGGTCCGCCAACGGCTTCATCGGCGATCCGGTGGGGGACCGCTACGTCACCCTCTCCGGCACCTCGATGGCCACCCCGCACGTGGCCGGGTCGGCCGCGCTGCTGGCTCAGCAGCACCCGGGATGGCGGGCCGACCGGCTCAAGGCCACCCTGATGGCCGCCGCCAAGCCACACCCGGACCAGACCGCGTACCAGCAGGGTGCCGGGCGGGTCGACGTCGCACACGCGATCACCCAGCAGATCACCAGCGACCCGGTGAGCGTCTCGTTCGGGCGCACGCTCTGGCCGCACGGTGACGACACCCCGATCACCCGCACGGTGACCTGGCGCAACGACGGTCCGGCCCCGGTCACCGTGGACCTGACCATCGAGGGCGCCGGCCCCGGCGGCCGGGCGCTGCCGGCCGGCCTGTTCGTCCTGGGCGCCAACCAACTCACAGTGCCGGCGGGCGGCACGGCCGCCACGACCGTCACCACGGACACCCGGCTCGGCGACGCCGACGGTTACTGGACCGGGCGGATCGTGGCCCGGTCCGGTGCGGCGGTCGCTGTCACCCCGCTGGCCGTGAACCGGGAGGTGGAGAGCTACACGCTCACCGTGGAGCACCTGAACCGCGCCGGCGCGCGCACCGCGGACCACTGGACCCTCCTGCTCGGGATGGACACCTATGGCTCCTGGAACCTCGTCAGTTCCGACGGGGTGGCCACCGTTCGGGTGCCCAAGGGCCACTACGGCCTGAGCGGTCTCGTCTTCGAGCCCGGACCGGACGATGAGCAGCGCGGGATGTCCTTGTTGATGCAGCCCGTGCTGACCATCGAGCGGGACACCCGCATCGTCGTAGACGCTCGCCGGGCCAAGCCGGTGCGGACGACCGTTCCGGACCGGAGCGCCGTTCCGCAACTGATCGACCTCAGCGGCAACTTCACGGCCGACGACGGCAGTGGGTACGGCGTCGGGCTCTGGGCGGAGACGTTCACCGGCCTGACCAGCGGTCAGATCGGCAAGCCGGTCCCCGCCGACAAGTTCGTGGCCACCGTCAGCAGCCAGTGGACCCCGGCGGAAACGGCCAACAGCCCGTACCTGTACGCGCTGGCCGAAGCGGTCCCTGGCCGGATGCCCACGGGGTTCGTCCGGGACTACACCCGACGGGACCTGGCCACCGTCGTGCACCAGTTCCGCGGTGACTACCCGGGCATGGTGGCCGAGCGGATCGTGTTCCCCGTGCTGGAGTACAACGTCGGCGGCTCCGCCCTGATCCTCCCCACCGCCGTGCCTGGCCAGCGGGTCGAGTACTACAACACCAAGGGTGTGCAGTGGGAGTCCGAGATCGACTTCGGAAAGCGGGACGAGGAGGGCTGGTTGAACGTGCAGGCGGCGCTCTTCTCCGTCCCCACCGCGTACCGGGCCGGGCGGACGGTGCAGGAGATCTGGAACCAGTCGCCGTACTCGCCGTCCTTCCCGAAACCGCGCTGGCCGGAACAGAGCGTCAGCCGGGTCGGCGACACCATCCTGGTCGGCGTGCCGATGTTCAGCGATGCGGCCGGGCACCCGGGCGCCTCGCTGACCGACAGCGAGCACACCACGCTGTGGCGCAACGGCAAGCTGGTCGGTGAGAGTGAGTACGCCGGCTCCGGAGAGTTCACAGTGCCACCGGGCGCGGCGGACTACCGGCTCGTCACGTCAGCGAAGCGGAGCTTCACCGACCTGAGCACCGAGGTGGAGTCCAGCTGGACCTTCCGGTCGAGGCACGTCGCCGGTGAGACGCCGGCCCGATTGCCCCTGTCGGCGGTGCGCTTCGCGCCGCAGCTGGGGGTCGACAACAGCGCTCCGGCCGGTCAGGGCTTCGTCGTACCGGTACGGGTGCAGCGCCAGCCCGGTGCACCGGCCAGCCGGGTGGAGAAGCTCGCCGTCGACGTCTCGTACGACGGTGGGAAGACCTGGGGCAAGGCGAAGCTGGTCCGCACCTCGGCCGACGGCTGGTCGGCGCTGTTGCGGCACCCGGCCGGGCCCGGCTACGTGTCGCTGCGGGCCACCGCTCGGGACACCGCCGGCAACACGGTGACCCAACGGATCATCCAGGCGTACCGGTTGCGCTGAGGCGTACCCCGTCCGGGTCCGCGGCCGAGTGCCGCGGACCCGGCGGGTCCGTCAGTCGTTGGCGTGCAGGGCGGCGTTCAGCTCGATGCCCCGGCCGGTGCGCGGCCGGGCCTCCAACGCGCCGTTCACGGAGTTGCGCCAGAACAGTAGGCCGTCGACGCCGGACAGCTCCCGGGCCTTGACCACCCGGCCGTCCGGCAGCGTGATCTTCGACGCGGCGGTGATGTAGCAGCCCGCCTCGACTACGCAGTCGTCGCCGAGGGAGATGCCAACACCGGCGTTCGCGCCGATCAGGCTGCGCTCGCCGATGCTCACCTTCTCCGTGCCACCACCGGAGAGCGTGCCCATGATCGAGGCGCCGCCGCCGACGTCGGAGCCGTCGCCGACCAGCACGCCCTGCACGATGCGCCCCTCCACCATCGAGGTGCCCACGGTGCCGGCGTTGAAGTTGACGAAGCCCTCGTGCATCACCGTGGTGCCAGCGGCCAGGTGCGCGCCGAGGCGGACCCGGTCGGCGTCGGCGATCCGCACACCGGAGGGCACCACGTAGTCGGTCATCCGGGGGAACTTGTCCACCCCGTACACGGACAGGTGCCGGCCGGCCGCGCGCTCGATCACCCGCAGCTCGTCCACCCGCTCCGGCGGGCACGGCCCGGCGGACGTCCAGGCCACGTTGGCCAGCTTGCCGAAGATGCCGTCGAGGTTGAGCTGGTTGGGTCGCACCAGGCGGTGCGAGAGCAGGTGCAACCGGAGGTACGCGTCGGACGCGTCCTTGATCGGGTCGTCCAGCGAGCCGATCACGGTGACCACCTGGACGGTACGCAGACCAGGCAGCGACCGGTCACCGAGCGCGGCCGGCGGCAGGTCGAGCACGTCCGCCTTGTCCTCGCCGGAGACCAGCGGCAGCTCACCCAGGCCCAGCTTGCCGGTCGGGTACCAGGTGTCGAGCACCTGCTCGTCGGCGGTGACCGTGGCCAGGCCGATGCCCCAGGCGGAATCTGCGGACGTCACTGTTACACCTCTCGGTCACGGCCGAGCTGACCTCGGCTCGCTCCTCGCGCTGACAGACCTGAAGGTACCGTGCGATTCATGGAGAACCCGCTGACCCCCGAGGTCCTCGCCGATCCGGTGCAGCTGACCCGCGCTCTGGTCGACATAGAGTCCGTGTCCCTCAACGAGAAGGCGATCGCCGACTGCGTCGAAGAGGTGCTGCGGGGCGTACCGCACCTGACCACCCACCGACACGGCAACACGGTGATGGCGCGCACCGACCTCGGTCGGTCGCAGCGTGTCGTGTTGGCCGGGCACCTCGACACGGTGCCCCTGAACAACAACTTCCCGTCGACCATGCGTGGCGACCTGATGTACGGCTGCGGCACCTCCGACATGAAGTCCGGCACCGCGTACGCGCTGCACCTGGCGGTGACGCTGCCCAACCCGCGCTACGACGTGACGTACTTCTTCTACGAGGCTGAGGAGATCGAGTCGCGGTACAACGGGCTCAACCTCGTCGCCCAGGCGTTCCCGCAGTGGCTGGAGGCGGACTTCGCGGTGCTGCTGGAGCCGACGTACGGCATCGTCGAGGCGGGCTGTCAGGGCACCATGCGCTCGGTGGTCACCACGACCGGGGTACGCGCCCACTCGGCGCGCTCCTGGCACGGGGTGAACGCCATCCACGCCGCCGGTGAGGTGCTGCGGCGGCTCCAGACGTACGAGGCGCGGCGGGTCACCATCGACGGCTGCGACTACCGCGAGGGCATGAACGCGGTGCGGATCAACGGTGGGGTCGCCGGCAACGTGGTCCCCGACCACTGTGAGGTCGAGGTCAACTACCGGTTCGCCCCGGACCGCAGCCCGGCCGAGGCGGAGGCGCACCTGCGGGAGGTGTTCGCCGGCTTCGAGGTGGTGGTGACCGACACCGCGCCGGGCGCTGCCCCCGGGCTGGAGGCGGCCCCGGCGAAGGAGTTCCTGGCGGCGGTCGGTGCCGCGCCGATCGGCAAGCTGGGCTGGACGGACGTGGCCCGGTTCGCGGCCATGGGCATCCCGGCGCTGAACTTCGGCCCCGGCGACCCGAACCTCGCCCACCACCCCGACGAGCACGTCGAGATCAGCAAGATCCGCGACGGCGCGGCAACCCTGCACCGCTGGCTGGCACCAGCCTGACCCTCCTGGTCGCCCCGTCGCGTCCAGTCGCTCCGGTGATCAAGAGGTTTGCGTCAGCCTGGCCCGTTGTCGGCGACGCAAACCTCTTGATCAGCTCCGGGTGGTGCGGGGGTTGTGGGGGAGTTGGAGGTTGGGTCTTGCTCACGGATGCGGCGGCGCTCGGCCACCACGTCTCGGATCCGTCGCTGCATCTGGCGACGGATCCGGATCATCTCGTTGTTGCTGATCACGCTGTCTCCTCCCCCGAAGGCGCGCGCCCGGGCATACCCGGTATGTGAATAGTAAGACGTACGGGGGAGCCGAATAGTTGCCCATGATCCCGAACTATTTCTCGGCGTCCCCGCCCCGCACACCCGGCCGGTGTCGCTCCACTACGGTTGCCCCATGAGCCAGAACAACGGGCGGGAGGCCGGTCGCGGTCCGGGACAGGAGCGGCACCGGGGCGCTGTCACTCTGCGCAGAGGGGCGATTCCGAGCAGCACCGCCGACCAGCGGTTGCTGGATTCACGTGGGCGGGGCGACTGGAAGACCAAGGACGCCTGGCGTGCGCTGCGCATCCTCTCCGAGTTCGTCGAAGGCTTCGACACCCTCGCCGACCTGCCACCGGCGGTCAGTGTGTTCGGTTCCGCCCGCAGCGGACCGGACAGCGCGGAGTGCCAGCTGGCCGAGCAGTTGGGCGGCGCGCTGGCCCGGGCCGGCTACGCGGTGATCACCGGGGGTGGGCCGGGGGTGATGGAGGCCGCCAACCGTGGTGCCAGCGAGGCCGGTGGGCTCTCCGTCGGGCTCGGCATCGAGCTTCCGTTCGAGCAGGGCATCAACGAGTGGGTCGACCTCGCCATCGACTTCCGCTACTTCTTCGCCCGCAAGACCATGTTCGTGAAGTACGCGCAGGCGTTCGTCGTGCTGCCCGGTGGCTTCGGCACGATGGACGAGCTGTTCGAGTCGCTCACGCTGGTGCAGACCGGCAAGGTGACCCGGTTCCCGGTCGTGCTGATGGGGGTCGCGTACTGGCAGGGGCTGCTCGACTGGATGCGCGACACGATGGCCGCCGACGGCAAGATCGGCCCGGTCGACCTGGAACTGATCTGTCTCACCGACGACGTCAACGCCGCGGTCCGCCACATCGTCGAGGCGGAGGCCGCGCTCTCCGTCGAGCAGGAGGCGGTTCGTGACGAGGCCGTCGCCCGCACCGGCGCCGACCAGCAGGCCGCCGCCGAGCAGGCCGCCGATCAGCCACGGGACAACTGATGGCGGCGATCTGCGTCTTCTGCGCCTCGTCCCGCACCCTCGACCAGCGCTGGTTGGACCTGGCCGCCGAGACCGGCGCGGAGCTGGCCCGGCGCGGGCACACGCTGGTCAGTGGTGGCGGCTGCGTCGGCATGATGGGCGCGCTGGCCGACGGTGCCCGATCCGCCGGTGGGCGCACCGTCGGGGTGATCCCACAGTCGCTGGTCGATCTGGAGGTCGCCGACCTGGCCTCGGACGAGCTGCTGGTGACCGACTCGATGGACAGCCGCAAGACCCTGATGATCGAGAAGTCGGACGCGTTCCTCACCCTGCCCGGCGGGCTGGGCACCCTGGACGAGCTGTTCGAGGTCTGGACCACCGCGACCCTCGCCCTGCACACCAAGCCGATGGTGCTGATCGACACCGACGGGTTCTACCGCCCCCTGCTGGACTGGCTCGACGCCCTCGCCGACCAGAACTTCCTCAAACCCGCCGGCCGCAATCTCCTGACAGTGACCACCACGGTCCCCGAAGCCCTGAACGCCCTAGAGTCCCGCCTAACCTGACCCCCTGCCCTGCCCTCCCCCCTGCCCGGGCGTCCTCACCCTGTTGATCATGAAGTTTGCGTCACCGCCGTCGGCGTGTCGCGCCGCTAACTTCATGATCGACGGAGGTGGATGGGGTGGGGTT
>NZ_JAGPXS010000032.1:0-40661 GCF_018070425.1 Micromonospora sp. C81 | reverse complement strand
CCCCCACCCCCACCCCACCCCCGGCCGGCCCCGGCCCCGGCCCCGGCCCCGGCCTCCCCCGGTGATCAAGAGGTTTGCGTCATTTCGGGGCCCGTTCCTGACGCGAACCTCTTGATCGTCGGTGGCGGCTTGGGGGATCGGCGCAGGGCGCGGCGGCCGTAGTCGACGGCCACGGCTATGACGAGGGGACCCCAGGCGACCAACGGGGCGTAGTAGCGCAGCACCTCCCAGCCCGGAGCCGGATGTGCCGGTTCGTCGCGCCCTATCCCCACCCAGCCGCGGTCCACGACATGGAACATGCTGTTCAGCAACAGATACAGGCAGATGGCGACGAGCAGCGAGCCGCCGATCAGCGCGACGAGCACGACCGGGCGGGCCGGGATCGAACGCCTCCCGAGCAGCGGCACCCAGTGCGGCACCTGTTGCCCCCAGCGGTACACCAGCCCGAGTGTCGACAGGGCCAACCCCATCGACAGGACGGACAGGAAGACCATGTACCAGGTGGTGGCCGAATCGTCGGTGAACACGAGGGACAGTCGCCAGATCGCCGACGGCAGGACGCAGAGCGGGACGGCGTAGGCGGCAAGGACCGCCCAGGGTGAGGGGGCGGCAGCCCATTCAGGGCCAGGGTCAGCGTGTTTCATGAGCGCTCCGATCGTCGAAGGTCGAGGTCGTCGAGGCGTGGGCCATGGTTGGTCCGGCCGGCGGCTCACACCGAACGGCGGGCCATCGCACCGACGACGCAGGCCGCCGCCCACCGTCTGGTCGGGTCGGCCGCCCCGGCGGTCGGCACTCCGTGCTCGTGGCCGTACCGGTCCCCGCGAAAACCGAAACCTGACGACCAGCCACTGACATCCATGAACCGATGATCGGTGGCGATGGACGCGCTCCTCTTCCCCGGCGGAGGTGAATGCGCTCCCGCAGCCGGGGGATGAACCATGGCGCTGGAGCCGAAACCCGCTGGCGGTTCGTCCGCGCAACGATGAGCATCAGGGGGTGGACCAGCACACGAGCGAGATCGTCGACTACTACACCCTGCGCTACCGCGAGGACCAGCGGCTGTCCGCCCGCCCGCAGGCACGACTGGAGTGGACCCGCACGATGCAGCTCCTGCGGGACCTCCTGCCCGGCCCGGGTGCCCGTGTCCTCGACATCGGTGGGGGCACCGGCGAGTACGCGAGGGCCCTCACCGTCGACGGCTACGAGGTCCGCCTCGTCGACCTCGTGCCGAGCCACGTGGAGCAGGCGCGCAGTGGGCAGCCTCCCGTCGAGGCGCGGGTCGCCGACGCGCGTGCGCTCCCCGACGCCGACGGCGGGTACGACGTGGCGCTGCTCCTGGGGCCCCTCTACCACCTGGTGCGCCGCGCCGACCGGCTACGGGCGCTGCGGGAGGCCGTCCGGGTCACGCGTCCCGGTGGTCACGTCGTGGCCGCTGTCATCTCCCGGTTCGCCGGCCCGCTGGACTTCGCCGCCACCGGACGCCTCGACGAGCGACTGCTCGACGAGGCCAGGGCCCTGCTGACCGACGGCACCAACGATCCACGGATCGGCTTCACCCATGCCTACTTCCACCGGGTCGAGGAGATCACCGACGAGTGCGCGGCGGCGGGGCTGACCGATGTCGTCGTACACGGGGTGGAGGGCCCGGCGTGGCCCGCGGCGGAGGCGGCGGCCGGCGGGCCGGCACAGGACGCGGTCTTCGCCGCGGCGTTGGATCTCGCCCGGCTCTACAGCACCGAGCCGACGCTGCTCGGATCGAGCGCGCACCTCCTGGCCGCCGGACGCGTCCCACCGCGCTGACGGCGGCCAAGCCGTCAGGCAGCCAAGCCGTCAGGCAGCCAAGCCGTCAGGCAGCCAAGCCCTCAAGCCTTCAGGCCGTCAGGCGGCGGATGAGTTTGCGCATGCCGGCCTGCCAACCGTCCGGGTCCTCGGCGCGGCGGCGGGCGTAGTCGGCGACCTCCGGGTGCGGCAGGATCAGGAAACGTTCCTCGGCCAACCCGGCGATGGCCGCGTCGGCGACCTGGTCCGGGGTGAGCACCGCACCGGACGCGGCGATCACCCGGGCGCCGAGGTGGCCCTCGACGATCCCTCCGGCGAGCATCGGGGTGTCCACGCCCTGCGGGCAGAGCGCGCTGACCCGGATGCCGCGGTCCCGGTAGGTGATGGCCAGCCACTCCGCGAACCCCACCGAGGCGTGCTTCGTCGCGGTGTACGCGGCGTCGCCCACCGCCGTCAGCACGCCCGCCGCCGAGCAGGTGTGCATCAGATGCCCGCCACCCCGGGCGAGCATCCCGGGCAGCACCGCACGGGCCGAGTAGACGTGGGCGAGCACGTTGACCCGCCACGCCCGGTCCCAGCCTGCGTCGTCGACCTCCACTCCCCCGCCGGTGGTCACCCCCGCGTTGGCGCAGAACAGGTCGATCCGGCCGTAGCGCTCCTCGGTGTCGGCGACCAGCTCGCGTACCTGTTCCTCGTCGGTGACGTCGAGGGCGATGGGATGCGCGATCGGGCCGATGGCCTCAGCCACCGCGTCCGCCGCGTCGGCGTCCAGGTCGGCGACCACCACGGCGGCGGCCCCCTCCGCGGCGAAGCGGCGCGACAGCGCGGCCCCGATGCCGCCGGCGCCGCCGGTGACCACCACGATCCGGTCGGTGAGGTTCACGCGGACGCTCCTACGGGGTCGGTGCCCAGCTGGGCGATGAGGGTGGTCAGCGCGCTCGCGCCGCCGGCGGTCACCTCGGGGGTGGGCAGCAGCGCGAAGATCGGTACGTCCACGCCCGCGTCGGCGTAGCGGCGCACCTGGGCGCGGCAGCGCTCCGGCGAGCCGTGCAGCACCAGGGCGTCGACCACGTCGTCCGGCACCGCCGCGCTGGCGCCACGCCGGTCACCGGCGGCCCAGGCCTCCCACATCGGCGCGAGCGCCTCGTCGCGGCCGAGCCAGCGGTGGAACTCGGCGTACGCGGGAACGGTGAGATAGCTGGTGATCAGCCGGCGGCCCAGCGCGCGGGCGTACGTGGCGTCCTCGGTGGGGCAGACGAAGATCCGGGCCGCGACCTCGAAGCCGGGGCGCCGCTCGCCCAGCTCGGCGAGGGCACGCGGCACGTCGTCGGCGCTGAGCCAGTTGAGGATGACCCCGTCGGCCTCCGCGCCGGCCAGCCGCAGCATCCCCGGGCGCAGCGCGGCGAGCAGGATCGGCGGCGGCACGGCAGGCGGTCGTTCCAGCGTGAACCGGCGCACGGTGAACGTCTCGTAGACCTCGTCGACGGTCTCGCCGCGCAGCGCGGCGCGCAGGAAACGCAGAACGTCGCGGGTGCGCCGGAACGGCTCGTCGAACCGCACCGCGTTCCAGTCCCGTACGAGCACCGGCGAGGACGCGCCGATGCCGAGCGAGAACCGACCCGGCGCGGCCTCGGCCAACGCCGCCGCGCTCATCGCCAGCAGCCCGGGGCCCCGGGTGAAGACCGGCGTGATGGCGGTGCCGAGCCGCAGCCGAGGTTGCCAGGCGGCTGCGAGGGCAAGCGGGGTGAACGCGTCGGCCCCGGCGACCTCGGACGACCAGACGTCGGTGAACCCGGCCCGGTCGAGCGTCGCGTAGACCGCAGCGTGGTCGGCCAGCGGAATGCCGCCCAGCGGCACCGTCATGCCCCATCGATTCGTCACCGGTCGATCGTGCCTGTTGACGGGGCACGCGAGCAAGATCCCCGTACTGGGCAGAATCGCCGGTTCCCGGCCGTGCCCACTGCCGATGGTGCTACGACTTCGAGGTGGACCGAACCAACGGCGCAGGCCGCTGACCATGGGTTCCAGGGCAGCGGGACGCCTGGAGCCGGTCCCTGCGGCGACCAATCCCGGCCGGGCCACCTTCCTGGAACTCTTCTTCGACCTGGTGTACGTCTTCGCACTCACCCGGATCTCGGCACGCGCGTTCGAGGACCTGACCCAGGATCCGGGTCGGGAGCACGGCTGGGGCACGGTCACCGGCGGCGGCAAGACACTGCTGTTGCTTCTCGCGCTCTGGGCGGTCTGGCAGGGCACCGCGTGGACGACCAGCCGCTACGACCCGTACAAGGTGCCCCTGCAGACCGTGGTGATCACCGCGTTGGTGTGCAGCATGGTGATGGGGGTGGCGATTCCCCGGGCGTTCAGCGAGACGGCGCTGATGTTCGCGGTGGCGTACGTGATCGCGCAGGTGACCCGGCCGTTGATCCTGTCGATCGCGTTGGGAGCGCACCCGTACCGCCGCTTGAAGGTGCGCATGGCGGTCGTGTTCGCGTTCAGCGGGGTGTTCTGGATCGGTGGTGCGATGTTGACCACCAACGCGCAGGTGGTGCTCTGGTCGGCGGCGCTCGTCATCGAGTACGTGGCCGCCCGCTGTGGCTGGCCGGTGCCGGGGCTGGGCCGCTCGACGGTCTCCAAGTGGGAGATCGCCGGGGAGCACCTGGCCGAGCGGTACCAGCAGTTCTTCCTCGTCGCGCTGGGCGAGACCATCCTGGTGGCGGGTTTCGCGTACAGCGCGGGGTCGTACGAGGCGGGACACGTGTGGGCGTTCGCACTGGCGCTGGCGACCTCGATCCTGCTGTGGCGGATCTACGTCCAGCGGGCGGGGCGGATCCTGGGCGAGGCGGTGGTGAAGTCCCGGCACCCCGCCAACATCGGCCGCTCGGCGGCCGACACCCACCTGGTGATGGTGATCGGTCTGGCCGCCACCGCGATCGGCTACGAGCTGATCATCGAGCATCCGTTGGAGCGGATCCCGGGAGCGTGGCTGGCCATGGTGCTCGGTGGGCCGGCGCTGTTCCTGGCCGGCCGGGCCCGCCTGGAGTACGAGGTGTTCGGGCGGGTCTCCCCGTCCCGGTGGATCGCCCTCACCGTGCTGGTGGCGGCGTCGGTGCCTCTGCTGCACCTGCCCGGTGTGATCGCCACGGCGGTCGGGGTGGTGGTGTTGGCGACGGTTGCGGTGATCGACGCCCGCCGGGCACGAGGCGCCCCGCCGGAGGCCGCCGCACCACCGTTCTGACCCATCGACACACGGGGATGTCAGGCCGCCGAGGCCGGATAGTCTCGGCGGGTGACCTTCTCGCTCGTCGCCCGTTCCGCCGACGGCCGCCTGCACGGCGTCGCCGTCGCCAGCAAGTTCCTCGCCGCCGGGGCGCTGGTGCCGGCCGCCGCCGCCGAGGTGGGCGCACTGGCCACCCAGGCGCACGTCAACCTGGCGTACCGCCCGCAGGGCCTCACCCTGCTGCGTACCGGTGTGGCCGCCGCCGACGTGGTGGCCGGGCTGGTCGCGGCCGACCCGGAGCGGGAGCACCGCCAGCTCGGCGTCGTGGGGGCCAGCGGTGCGGGCGCGAGTTGGACCGGGCCGGCCTGCCATCCGTGGGCCGGCGGGCGCACCGGCGACGGCTGGGCCGCGCAGGGCAACGTGCTCACCGGCCCGGAGGTCGTCGACGCGCTCGGCGACGCCTGGCTCGCCGGGTCGACGCTGCCGTTCGCCGAGCGGTTGGTGGCCGCGTTGCGGGCCGGCGACCAGGCCGGCGGCGACCGGCGGGGCAGGCAGAGCGCCGGTCTGCTGGTGGTCGAGCGAGGCGGCGGGTACGGCGGCACCAGCGACGTGGTGGTCGACCTTCGCGTGGACGACCACCCTGATCCGGTCGCCGAGCTGGGTCGACTGCTCGCCGTGCACACCATGCTGTTCAGCCGTCCGGACCCGGCCACCCTGCTCGACCTCAGCGGCGCGGTGGCCGAGGAGGTGGCGGCGTTGCTCACGGCGCTGGGCCACCCGGTGACCGACGACGGGACGGAGGCGGCGTTGATCTCCTGGGCGGGGCTGGAGAACCTGGAGGAGCGGCTGGTGCCGGGGCGGATCGACCCGGTCGTCCTGACGCACCTGCGCGGCGTCGCCCCGCACGTCCCCGCGCCCCGCTCCGCGAGCTGACCGGGTCAGCGACCGAAGGCGAGCCAGCGGAAGCCTGCCGCGTCGACCGCGGCCCGTTCCGGTGCGGTCAGCGCCACCCGGCCGGTGGTCTTGCGGATCAGGGTCAACCGGTCCCAACCCAGTTCGGCCGGCACCGGGCGTCCGCCGGTGAGCAGGTCGGCGATCACCGCGGCTGCTGGTGGGGTGAGCCACGGCGGCCGGCCCAGCGCCGCGGCCAGGTCCAGACCGTGCACGCCCACCTCGACGACCCGGGTCCGTAGGAACTCGGTGAGGCGCATCGCGTCGCCGTGGCGGGTTCGCACCACCCGGTCGGGCGGTGCGGCGGCGACCGCCGCGTCGGCGGCACGCCAGGCTCGGTCGAACGCGCTCGCCAGCCCCGCGCGGTCCACCTGCGCGGCGTCGCGCCGCCCGCCGTCGATCCGGTCGGCGTCCACCTGCGGGGTGAACTTCGCCCCACCGAAGTAGCCGGCGGCGTCCACCTCGGCGCGCGACGGGGCCGGTGCGGCGAGCATGCCGGTCAGCCGGCCGACGCCGGTGTGTACGTGCGCGATCAGTTCCCGGACGGTCCACGGCGGGCAGTCGGTGGGACGGTCGAGGTCGGCGTCGACCAGCTCGGCCAGGATCTCGGTGAGCCGCGCGCACTCGGCGGAGAACGCCGCGCGAACCGGGTCCACCGGCCGGCTCAGCCCTTGACCCGAGGCACCAGCCGGTGCACGACGGTGAGCGCCAGCGCCATCACCACCGCCATCGTGCCGGCAATCCCGGCCGCGCTGCCCGCGTACCCGATGAACAATGGGCGCCGGCTCAGCTCGTCCGGCCCGGTGTCCCGCAGCTCGATCAGCCAGGCCAGGGCCAGCCCACAGGCGACCAGGGCGAGCACACCGCCCACCCCGAGCACCAGCGCGGCGACCCGGTGCGCGTCGCCGGGCGCGACCTCGGCCTGCTCCCGCTGGAAGACGAGCAGGACCAGCCCGGCCAGGGCCGCCCAGACACCCACCACGAGGTACGCGGCGACGGCGTCGCTGGGCCGGTGCCAACCGGCGGAGAGGGTGGCGACCCCGGCGATGGCGGCGTAGCCGGCAGCGATGAAGGCGCCGACCGCTCGCACCTTGCGGGGCAGGACGAGCATCAGCGCGATCGCTACCGAGGCGGCCACAGTGGTGTGCCCGCTGGGCAGGCTGTTGCCCACCGCGGCGCGCTCTGGGTCGAGGCCGAAGTCGGGCCGGCTCAGCCCGTGCTTCAGCAGTTGGGTCGAGACGTTCGCCCCGGCGATCAGCAGGGTCGCGGTGATGGCGAGGGCGATCCGCCCCCGGATCAGCGCGATGAACCCGATCATCGCGGTGGCGGCGACCAGGGAGACCACCGACATCGCGTTGAGGATCCGGTTGACGGGTCCGTCGATGGTGTCCTGCCCGATCCGGTTGCCGGTCAGCGCGACAGTGTCCACCCACTGACCGATCTCGGTGTGCACGGCCACCCGCCAGACGGCGAGGAAGGCGGCCGCCTGGACGAGGGCCAGTACGACCAACCAGACCGCGGTCCAACCCCGTGCCGTCGCGCGCATCCGCACACCGTAGCGGCCGGTCGTGGCCGACCGACCGGTGGCCCGCCGACCGCCGCCGGTTAGGTTGTGCCTGAGACGAGGAGGCGGTGGTGGGCGGTGCACCGGAGGGCGACAGCGGGCGGGCCGTACCCGGCCCGGACCAGCGGACGGATGCCGACCCGGGGCCGGCCCGGCCGGAGTCGCTGACGGATCTGCTGGGCGGGCGACGCGGCGCCATCGACGCCACGCTCCCACCGCTGGCGTTCGCGGTGGGCTGGCTGCTGGGTGGCGAGTCGCTGTGGGGTGGGGTCGGCGCGGCGCTCGCCGTGGGCGCGGTGGTGGCCGGCGTACGGCTGCGTCGCGGTGACCGCCCGCGCTCGGTGCTGATCGGGTTGCTGGCGGTCTGTGTCGCGGCGTTGATCGCGGTGCGCACCGGCCGGGCCGAGAACTTCTTCCTTCTCCAGGTGCTCTCCAACGCCGCCAGCGCGTTGGCGTGGGCGGTCAGCATCGTGGTGCGCTGGCCGCTGCTCGGTGTGCTGGTCGGGGCGGTGCTGGGCCAGCGCGCCCGGTGGCGGCGGGACCCGGCGCTGCTGCGCGGGTACGGCCGGGCCAGTTGGGTGTGGACGGCGACCTACGTGTTGCGGGTCGCGGTGTTCGTGCCGCTCTACCTGGGCGGGCAGGTGCTCGCGCTGGTGGTGACCCGCGTGGCCCTGACCTGGCCGCTGGTCGCCGCGGCGCTGGCGTTGAGCTGGGTGGTGCTGCGGCGGTCGTTGCCGGCCGGGCACCCGGGTCTGCGTCATCCGGTCACCGTGGACCCGGTCGCACCGCCCCGCTGACCCGAAGGGGATCGGTTGGCGACGGTCCGGAGTGGGCGGTGGCGGGGCAATAAAGTGGAGAGGCCGCCACGGGGGGAGCGGCCTCTCCGGTGACGTACGTTACTCCGTCGTGTGCTTCGGCGTGATCCCGTGACGGCCCGAATTTCTGGGCTTTTTCGCGGCTGGCTCCAGTCCGGGCGGTGGGGTGGGCCAGCCGATCCGCTGCGTCGGCCAGATGGCTGGCTCACCCCGGCCTGACCGTGGGTGTCAGGCCGTCCGCCGGCCCGGGTCCGGCGTTCCCCGGACCCGGGCGGAGCCGGGGTGGGCGGTCCACGCCACCCACCCCGGGTCGCCTCAGCCGTTCGGGAACAGGCTGCCGTAGTCGGCGTACGCCATGGCGACGTCAGCCTGTGCCCAGAACCGGTGGTAGTTGAAGCTCGGCTCCGGGCCACCGTCCAGGTACGCCTGCACCTTGGGCCAGTCCGGGTCGTTCTTGTAGAAGGACCGGATGTCGAGGAAGCTCTTGCCGGCGGCGATGGTGTCGCCGTTCGGCATCTTCCCGGTCCAGCCCGGCGGGACGTAGAGGCCCTGCCCGGTGGACGCGTTGTAGACGTCGTCGAAGCGCCGGTAGTCGCCACGCTTCTCGGTGGTGGAGACACCCTTGGCGTCGCTGGCGGCCGACAGTGCGTCGAGCAGCCCCTTGGCGGTGTCCTTCGCCGCCACGTTGCCGGACTTGGCCGCGTACGCGATCAGGATCCGGGCGTAGGCGGCGGTGACACCGACGTCCTGACCCTTGCTGATGACCTCGACGTGCAGGCCGGTGTTGGGCTGCGGGCTGGACGGGTTCCAGGTGGTCGGCTGACCGGTCCACGCCATGTCCGACGGGATCGACCAGTTGGTGCCGAGGGTGGTGTTGGCGATCGCCCAGGGCACCCACTTGTCCAGCAGCGCCTTGGCCTTCGCGTTGCCGGTCTGCTGGTACAGCTCGGCGATGCGCTGCATCGACCAGGCCTGCATACCGAACCACTGGTTCGACGGCGGGTCGTTGTAGACCGGGTCGACGTCGTAGAACATGCCGTAGAAGGTGCTGGTGCCGGCCGGCGGCTGGGCGTAGCTGCCGTCCCAGCTGTTGGTGGCGCCACCGGCGATGCCGCCCTCGGCGGACTGCAACCAGGTGTAGAACTCCAGCTGCCGTTCGAAGCTCTTGGTCCAGTCGGCGACCGCGGTCGCGGACTGCGGCTTGAGCTCCGGGGTGTTGGTCAGCGCCCAGGCCGCGAACGGGTTCTGGTAGCCGAAGTGGTTGTGGCTGGAGCCGATCCGCCAGGACCAGTTCTGGCTGGCGTCGTACGCGCCGCCCCAGGCGTAGTACCAGGACAGCAGGTAGTGCGCCGAGTCCTTGCCGCTGCCGGCGGGGCAGGTGCTGGCCCCGACGCAGTTGCCGATCTTCTTGAAGTACTTGTCGAACATCGCGTACCGCAGGTAGTCACCCATCTTGGCGGCCTTCGCGATGGTGGCCGCTACGTCGGCCTGCTTGTTCTGCTCCTTGGCCCAGGTCAGCGCCCAGTACGCGGCCTGCACGGCGCGGGCGTCGGCGTCCGGGGCGTTGGTGTACTTCCACTGCTTGGCGGGGGCGCCGGTGTCCTTGACGAACAGGTCGAGGTAGCCGTACTGACCGCCGTGCTTGAAGGTGTCGCAGGAGGGCTGCGGGACGGTTTCCCACACCGACTCCTGGGTGCCCCGCTGGAAGGTGTTGATGTAGGCCGGCTTGGTGGTGCCGTCACCGCAGCGGCCGAAGCCGTAGGTGTTGTCGACGTCCATCAGCCAGTGCATGCCGTAGATGTCGCCGGTGCCGTAGGTGGACTGCAACTCCGAGCGGAGCGGGTCCTGTCCGACCGGGACGTTCGGGTTCAGCGCCGACGGGTACTGGCTGGGCAGGTTGTACTCCGCGGCGTACTGCGGGGTGCCGGCGGAGCCGGCGGTCGGTTGGTCGGCGTGCGTGGGGATGATGTATTTTTCCATCACCGTCCAGGCGTTGTTGAACGGCGCCCAGTTCTGGGTGACCTTGCCGTAGTAGGCCTCCAGCCAGAGCCAGAAGCTGAACGCCTCCGAGGTGGTCTCGTGCCCGTGGTCGGGCGCCTCGACGATCAGCGTCTCCACCGAGTGGTACGGCACGCCCTCGGGGCTGAAGTAACCCGAGTTCTTGATCTTGCCGTACTGGTCGAGGAACTTCGCGATGTAGGTGTTGTCGCCGCCGGGGGTGTCGTTGTCGATCTCGGTGGCGGTGACCGCCAGCGAGGCGAGCCCGGTGGCGGAGGCGGTGATGGTGGCGGCACCGCCGGCGGTGTCGGCGTCCTCCGCCGCGGCGACCGTGACGGTGACTCCGGTGCTCCAGTTGCTCGGGGTCAGCGTGGCGGTGGCCGGCGAGACCGTGACATCGGTGTCGCCGGTGCGGGTGAGGGTGACCGGCACGTTGGCCGTCGGCGCGGCGCTGAGCTTCAGGTTGAAGGTGGCGGTGCCCCCCTCGGCGACGCTCACCGCGGACGGTGTGGCGACCAGCGTCGGGCCGGTTGCGGCACCGACGGTGAACGCCTTCTCGTCGACCCCGATGCCGTTGGCGTTGTCGTACGCCTTGGCCTGGACGGTGTAGCTGCCGGCCGGCAGGTCCTCCTGGGTGTACGCGTACGGGGCGGAGGTGTCGGTGTTGATCAGCAGGCCGTTGCGGTAGAACTCGACCTTGCTGATCGTCCCGTCCGGGTCGCTGGCGGTGGCGGTCAGCGGCACGTCGGCCGGAGCGGTGAACGGCCCGGTCGGCAGGCCGAGCGAGACCGTTGGCGGCTGGTTGGCCGGGGTGCCGTTGCAGGGGGTCCCGTTCAGGGTGAACGAGGTGGGCTTCGGGTTGCTGCCCGAGTGGGAGCCGTTGAAGCCGATGGTGGTGGAGGCCCCGGTGGCGAGGTTGCCGTTGTACGACTCGTTGGTCGCGGTGACCTCGCTGCCGGTCTGGCTGAACTTGGCCGACCAGCCCTGGGTGACCCGCTGACCGCTGGTCGGGAAGGTCCACTTGAGCGTCCAGTTGCTCACCGGGTCACCCAGGTTCTTGATGGTGACGTTCGCGGTGAAGCCGGTGTTCCAGTCGTTGGTCGCGTAGACCACGTCGCAGGCGGGTGCGGCCTGTGCGGCGCCGGCAGGCAGGGTCACCCCGCCGATGGCGAGCAGCGCGGCGGCGGCGAGCGCCACGCGCCGGCGTATTGCCAGTTGTCTCATGTGCGCGGTGTCTCCTCGGACCAGGCCGGGATGGTCCCCGGCGAGGCGCCTGCCCGCGAGGGTGGTGGTCCGCGGGGGATTCGAGGCGCCGGGAAGGTGGTCTTCCCCGGGCCCGGCCGGGGTAGGGCGGTGCGGCCCGCACGGGAGGGGGTCCCGCCGGCTGCGCTCGGGTGACCGTGACCGGAGGTGGTGCTGCCGGCTGCCCTCGGTGGACCCGCACTCACGCGATGTGGCTCCTGTCGCGTCGAATCGACAGTGTGCCATGGAAGCGCTCCCACAACAAGCGCGCGCGGCGGCGGATCAGCTCCTTGTTTCGATCTCGTTTTGGGTCTTTCACAAAGGCGTGACGGGCGTTACAGTCGCAACATCGGTCGATGGGAGCGCTTCCATCGACAAGGTTCCAAGTAGAAGATCACCGGGGCCGTCTCTGACGGGCCCGGTGAACCAGAACCGAGGGCCGACGACGGGCCAGCCCGGACGCCGTCGTCAGCCATCGTCCCGCCACATGGAGGGAGGTGGAACCAGAGCCACTCGCGTGGCCCGGCTCCCGCGCGACACGCACGGCAGGACCCAAATCTCGCCCGTGTGTGTGCAGTTACGGTGGGGACGGGGGTTGCCCTCCCCCGTCCCCACACTAAACCCCCGTACACGATAGGAAAAGAGGCCGACGGGACAGGCGCGTTGCGCCGCCCGGACGGCCTCGTTCGCTGCTCGGGGCCAGACCCGCCTCCACCACGCCAGCACCGGCCGCCTCGACGGCCGGATGACCGGCCGGCCGCGCCTGCCCTATCATGGGAGCGCTCCCGAACCTTCGGCGGTGGCCCCGTATCCATGAGGAGAATCCATGTCGATACCTACTGGGCCCGCCGGCCCGCTGCGCTTCCCGGACAACTTCGGCTGGGGCGCGGCCACCTCCGCGTACCAGATCGAGGGCGCTGCCAAGGAGGATGGGCGCGGCGAGTCCGTCTGGGACACCTTCAGCCGCGTCCCAGGGCGCACCCGTAACGGCGACACCGGCGACGTGGCCGCCGACCACTACCACCGGTACGCCGAGGACCTCGACCTCATGCGCGACCTCGGGCTGCGCAGCTACCGCTTCTCCATCTCCTGGCCACGGATCCAGCCCGACGGCACCGGCGCACCCAACCAGCGCGGACTCGACTTCTACCGCCGCCTCGTCGACGGCCTCCACGAGCGCGGCATCACCCCGATGGCCACCCTGTTCCACTGGGACCTCCCGCAGGCCCTGCAGGACGCCGACGGGTGGGAGTCGCGCGAGACCGCCCTCCGCTTCGCCGACTACGCCGACGCGGTCTTCGAGGCCCTCGGCGACCGGGTGCCGGCCTGGCTCACCATCAACGAGCCCAAGACCGTGGTGCAGAACGGCTACCTCGTCGGCCACCACGCCCCCGGCCGGCAGGACCCGGACGCGGCCTACCTGGTCGCCCACCACCTGCAGCTCGCGCACGGGCTCGCGGTCAGCGCGCTGCGCGCCACCGGCAGCGCCAGCCGGATCGGCCCCGCGCTCAACCTGCACCCCTGCTACCCCGCTGACGACTCGCCGCAGGCCGCAGCCGCCTCCCGCCTCTACGACGGCTACGAGAACCGCCTCTACCTCGACTCCCTGTTCAAGGGCAGCTACCCGGAGGACGTGCTGGCCGACCTGGGCCCGCAGAGCCGGATGGTCCAGGGCATCCGCGACGGCGACCTGGCGATCATCTCCGCACCGATCGACCTGCTGGCCGTGCAGTACTACACGCCCATCTACGTCACCGCCGACGGCGGCACCGAGCACCGCTGGGCGACCTCCGAAGCCGAGTGGCAGCAGATCTACCCCGACGGCATGTACGACATCCTGACCCGGGTCACCCGCGACTACGGCCCGATCCCGCTAACCGTCACCGAGAACGGGCTGCCCACACCGGACACGCTGGCCGTGGACGGCACCGTCCACGACGCCGGTCGGATCAACTTCCTCCGGGACCACCTCGCCGCCGCACACCGGGCCATCGCCGCCGGCGTGCCGCTGGAGAGCTTCCACGTCTGGTCACTGCTGGACAACTTCGAGTGGAACGAGGGGTACGACCAGCGGTGGGGACTGGTCTACGTGGACTACCCGACCCAGCGGCGGGTGCTCAAGAGCAGCGCCACCTGGTACCGCTCCGTGATCGCTGACGGCGGCTTCTGAGCGGCCGCCTCCCGGACAGCCGGGCCCGGACGGCTCGGCTCCGGTGAGCCGGTGACCGTCCGGGACCCAGCGCCGGGGTCGGTCAGCGGGGCAGCGCCTGCTGCAACTCCGCCCGCAGCGCCGGGGTGAGCATCTCCCCCGCCTGCTTGGCCAGCCGGGCCATCTCGTAACCCACCACACCGATGTCCGCGTCACCGGCGGCCAGCGTGGCCAGGATCGAACCGTCGCGTACCTGCATCACCAGGAAGTAGCCGCGGCCCATCTCGACCACCGTCTGCTTGACGATGTCGCCGTCGAACATCTGGGCCGCGCCCGCGGTGATGCTCATCAGCCCGGAGGTCACCGCGGCCAGCTTGTCCGCGTTGTCGCGGGGCAGGTGGTCGGAGAGCGCCACGAGCAGCCCGTCGGAGGAGACCACCACCGCGTGCGCCACGCCCGGCACCCGCTCCGCGAACGCGCTCACCAGCCAGCTCAGGTCACGCGCCTCCTGGCTCAACGTCGTCACTGTCGTCGTCCCCCTTCGTCGTGCCCCCCGGACGGTGGCACGGGTATCTCGGTGGTGTCCTCGGCCTCGGCGCGCCGCACTCCGCTGTAGAGCCGGGAGAGCATGCCGCCGACCGCCTCCGGGTCCGGGTCGGTGCGGGTCGGTGCCGACGTCGGTTGTGCCGAGCGGGTGACCGCGCTCAACTGTGCCATCGGCACCCGCATCGGCAGCCCTCGCTCATTCGTACCGGCGGTGACCGGGATCGCCGGTGGCACCGGCTGCGCGGGCACGACCGGCGCGGACGGATCCTGCCGCGACCACCAGCCCCCGCCGTTGTCGCGAGCGCTGGCCGGGGTCAACACGTCCTCGGCGCGCACCGGCACCGGACGGCCCTGGCGCGGCACGGCGACACCCGGTGGCCGACCGGCCACCGGCAGATCCCGTGCCTCGACGCGCGGCCCGGAGGCGACGGCCTCCCGCACAGCCCCGGGCTGCCGGGCCACTCCCCGGGCGGCGCTCGTGGCCAGCATCCGGGCCGGCGCCGGCGGATCCAGCTCCACCGAGCCCGCCGGGGCCAGCAACACCGCGGGCAACGCGAGCCGGGCGACCAGGCCGCCCTGGTGGTCGTCCAACCGCACCCTTACGCCCAGCCGGGACGCCAGGTGGCTGACGACGAAGAGACCCATCCGCTCCACCGCCGCGACGTCCGCGGCCGGCGGGGTGGCCAGCACGGCGTTCGCCTCGGCCAACGCCGTCGGGCTCATGCCCAGGCCACGGTCGGCGATCTCGATCAGCGCACCACCGGAGTCGACCCGGGCGGTCACCACCACGCTGGTGTCCGGGCGCGAGAAGGCGGTGGAGTTCTCCAGCAGCTCGGCCAGCAGGTGCACCAGCTCGCCGACGGCGTGCCCGACCATGTGCACGTCGGCCACCGCCTCGATCCGGACCCGCTGGTACTGCTCGATCTCCGCCGCGGCGGCCAGCAGCACCGCACCGAGACCGACGGGCCGGTTCCACCGACGGGTGGAGTCCGTGCCGGCGAGCACCAGCAGGCTCTCGTCGTTACGACGCATACGAGCGGCCAGGTGATCGAGCTTGAACAGGTTCTCCAGCTGGTCCGGGTCGCTCTCCTCGCGTTCCAGGTCGTCCAGCAGCTCCAGTTGGCGCTCCACCAGCACCTGGCTCCGGCGGGCCAGATTGACGAACATCGCGTTGACGTTGCGGCGCATGAGCGCCTGCTCGACAGCGACAGTGACGGCGCTGCGGTGCACCGCCACGAACGCCTCGGCCAGCTCGCCGATCTCGTCGAGCGAGCGGACCACTGCCGGCGCGACATCGATGTCCGGCACCCCGCCTCGGACGGTCTTCAGACGGTCCAGCGCCTCCGGCAGCTCGACCTGGGCGATCTGGAGCGCCTGGCTCCGCAGCAACCGCATCGACCGGGCGACCGAACGACCGACCAGCAACGAGATCAGCAGAGCGACCAGCAGGACCGCGACGATCCCGCCGACGACCAGCAGGGTGGCCCGCAACTGCCCGTCGCTGGCGTCGTCGGCCTGCCGCACGGCGTCGTCGAGCACACCCGCCTCAAACTGGCGCAGCAGCTCCTGCCGCTGCTGGCTGGCCCCCCACCACTGCTCCGACGGCAGCACCTCCGGCGCCTTGTCGCCGGCTGGCAGGCTGCGCTCCTCCAGCCGGGTGGCGACCACGAACATCGGGGCCACCGACGTCTCGTCGTACCGGCGAATCTGGTCGGACGTCGCGGCCACCCGGAACGCGCCGAGCGCGGTCAGCTGCTGGGCGCGCAGATCGGTGAGGAGCACCCGGTCCTCGGTGCCGTACCCGCCGGCGCGGGCGGCGGCGTAGAGCTGGCCCCGCACCCGGGAGGAGAGCTCCTTGACCCGGGCCAGTTGGACGTAGCGCAGCACCGCGTCGTTCAACGCCGGCTGGTCCTGACCAGGGGTCGGATCGGCGAGCAGGTCGATCAGCGCGCCGATGGCCCGGTGGTAGTTGCTCAGGATGGTCTCGCTGCTGAGCACCGCCGGTGGGATGGCCGGACGGATGTCGACCACCTGGTCGTACGCCTCCAGCGCCTCGGAGAAGGCCACCCGCCAGGACGCGTCGGCGTCGGCCAGCGGCTCGGCGGCCCGGCGCAGGTCCGCGACAGCCCGGTCGGTGGCGGTCTGCAACGGCTTCAGGTCGGTCGCCGTGGTCTCCCGCTCGCCGCCCCTGCGCAGCTCGCCCAACTCACCCGCCGAACGGTCGCGCTCCTGCTGGAGCTGGTGCACGGCGGCGGTGATCTGCCGGCCGATGCCGACCTGGCTGGAGAAGTCGTTCAACACCGTCGTCCGCCCCACCAGCGCGCTGGTCTGCACACCGGCGAGCAGCAGGAACGCCATCGAGGGCACCACCAGGACGGTGGCGAGCTTGGTGCTCATCCGCCAGTCCCGCAGGCGGAACGGCGAGCGCCGCCGGTGCGGCACCACTCGGACGTCGAAGCGTCGCCGGCGATGGTTCGACACCGCGCCGTTCGCCGGCTCGGGACCTACCGCCACCCTGCCTCCTCCGTCCTACCGCGTCCACCGCGGTCCGGGGAGCGCCGTCCATCCAACCAGGCTCGGGAGCGCTGTCAACGGCCCGGGCAACGCGGAGGTTCAGGAAGGATACTGCGGGTGGGACCGTCCTGCCGTGGTCGGCAGGACCAGCTCGTCCGTCCGGCCGATGTCGGCGAGGCCGATCGCGTCACCGAACCGGCCAAGTGCCACCAGTGCCGCGCCGGTGGCGCCGATCTCCGGGTTGCGTTGGTGCGACACCGGCCGCGGTGCGAGCGCGGCGGCGAAGGCCTGCCGCCACCACACCGACGCCGCCACGGCACCCCCACCCAGCACCACACCGACCGGTTTGTCGATGGTGGACTCCAGCACGGCGAGATCCTCTGTGACCAGGTCACACAGCCCCTGCATCAGCCCGGCCAGGATGTCCACCGAGGTGGTGCTGAAGCTGAGGCCACGCAGCTCACCGCTGCCCGCCGGCGCCAGGCCGGGCGCCCGGTCGCCACCGAAGCGGGGGTCGGCCGGTCGGCCACCGCCCGTCGGCACCAGTGCCAACGCCGCGTCCAGCTCCGCGCCCCGGGGCAACCGCAGCTCCCGGTCCGCCCAGGCGAACAGGTTGCCTCCGCAGGCGTACGCCGCGCCGGTCACCACGTGGTCGTGGTCGACCCGGTAACGCCACAGCCGTTCGGGGAGCCGGGGCATCGGCTCGCCGGCCGGGATCCGCTGCATCAGCCGTACGGCCGCGGAGGTGCCCACTGTGACGGCGGCCCGGCTCGGGTCGACGCAGCCCGAACCGACGTTCGACGCGCCGCCGTCGCCGACCGGCGGTGACCACCGGGCCTGCGCCAGCTGCGGCCAACGGCCGGCCAGGTCGGCCCGCAGCCGGCCGTGCCAGTTCAGCTCCCCGAGGGGCGGCAGGTCCTGCGGTCGCGCCTCGGCCAGCGTCAGCGCCTCCTCGTCCCAGCGCAGGGTGCGCAGGTCCAGCAGGCCGGTCCCGGAGGCCTGGGAGATCGACATGGGTGCCGAGTCGAGCAGTTCACCCAGCACGTACTCGGGCAGACCGACGAACCGGGCGATCGGGCTGCCGGACTGCTCCCGCAACCAGGGCAACCGCATCGACCAGTACGAGCGGTGCCACCAGCAGCCGGTGCGTTGGTGGAAGCCGTCCGGGTCGGCCGGTCCCGCCGTGCCGCCGACGGGCGCGGGCCGGGTGTCCAGCCAGGTGACCACCGGGCCCATCGGGGCACCGGCGCGGTCCAGCGGGAGCACCGAGTGCCACTGCGCGGAGACCGCCACCAGGCCGACGTCGTGCAGGTGCCCCGCGTCGGCCAACTCGTCCAGGCACTCGACCAGGGAGGCGAGATAGTCGGGACCGGACAGCGTGC
Organism: Micromonospora sp. C81; assembly: GCF_018070425.1. Classification (NCBI taxonomy): domain Bacteria; kingdom Bacillati; phylum Actinomycetota; class Actinomycetes; order Micromonosporales; family Micromonosporaceae; genus Micromonospora; species Micromonospora sp. C81. The sequence goes on along the minus strand of NZ_JAGPXS010000032.1, from coordinate 22,501 downwards.
CGGTGCCGTCGTCGCCGATGGCGAGGTCGACCTTGCGCCGGGCCAGGGCACCGGGCAGCGGCTGGGTGTCCCCGTCCAGCACCAACCCCCGGACGGAGGAGGTACCCAGATCGAGCGCGAGAATGTTCATCGCCGGTCAAGTTACCCGGTGCGAACAGGGCAACGGGCGCGTAGGGTGGATCACATGCTCGCGCATCTGACCAGTTGGTGGCCCGCCGACCCGGCGGCCACCCTCCGCGCGTAGCTTCATCCACGCGGCCGCCCTCCAGGCGGCCGCCGGATCTCCCGGCCGGATGGCCGCCTCAACGGCGGCGCCCAGCCCGACGGAGACCCCGATGACCCACCTGACCGACCTGATCGCCGCCATCGCCAGCGGTGTCGACCCTGGTCCCTTCGCCCTGCTGCGCCGTGAGGGCGCGGACGAGCTGGAGCTGTTCACCGGCCCGGTCGACACTGTCGAACGGCTCGCGGACATCCCGCTGACGCCGGGCGCACCCGGTGCGCAGACGCTGGCCCTGGTGCCGTTCCGGCAGATCTCCGAACGCGGCTTCGCCTGCGTCGATGACGGCGCCCCGCTGGAATGCCTGCAGGTCCGCGACCATCGACGGATCGCCCTGGCCGATGCCCTGGCAATCCTGCCCGACGAGCAGGTCCGCACGATCGACGCGGCCTTCGACATCACCGACGAGGAGTACGCACGGACCGTGCACCGGGTGCTCGCCGAGGAGATCGGCCGCGGCGAGGGCGCCAACTTCGTCATCCACCGCACCATGCACGCCACCGTTCAGGGCCCACCGCTGATGGCGGCGCTGGCCGCGCTGCGCCGGTTGCTGGTCGCCGAGCGCGGCGCGTACTGGACGTTCGTGGTGCACACCGGCACCCGGACGATGGTCGGCGCGAGCCCGGAACGACACGTCAGCGTCGACGACGGCCTGGTCATGATGAACCCGATCAGCGGCACCTTCCGGCGCGCGGGTGACACCCCGGACCGGGAGGCGCTGCTGCGGTTCCTCGACGACCCGAAGGAGGTCGAGGAGCTGTACATGGTGCTCGACGAGGAGCTGAAGATGATGGCCACCGTCGCCGAGCACGGCGGCCAGGTGATCGGCCCGTACCTGAAGGAGATGTCGCACCTGGCGCACACCGAGTACCTGCTCGCCGGGCGGGGCACCCGGGACGTGCGGGAGGTGCTGCGCGAGACGATGTTCGCCCCCACCGTGACGGGCAGCCCGATGGAGAACGCCTGCCGGGTGATCGCCCGACACGAGCGCCGGGGCCGCGGCTACTACTCCGGCGTGCTGGCCCTGCTCGGCCACGACGAGGCCGGCCGACAGACGCTCGACGCCCCGATCCTGATCCGCACCGCGGAGATCTCCCCCACCGGCCGGCTGCGGGTCCCGGTGGGTGCCACCCTGGTCCGGCACTCGACGGCAGCCGGTGAGGTGGCCGAGACGCATGCCAAGGCCGCCGGTGTGCTGGCCGCCCTCGGCCTCGGGCCGGCGGCGCCCGACCGCGGGAGCGAGCCGGTCGCGCGGCTGGCCGACGACCCCGCGGTACGCGACGCGCTGGCCATGCGCAACGCACCGCTGGCGCGGTTCTGGTTGGACCAGCGGGCACCGGACGCACCCGGGCTGCCCGGGTTGGTGGGCCGTCAGGCGTTGATCGTGGACGCCGAGGACACCTTCACCGGCATGCTGGCCCACCAGCTGGGCGCGTTGGGTCTCGCGGTGACCACCCGACCGTGGCACGCGAGCGGCTCGGTCGACGGGTACGACCTGGTGGTGGCCGGTCCCGGGCCGGGTGACCCGGGCAGCACCGACGAGCCGAAGATGGTGGCGCTGCGGGAGCTGCTGGGCGGGCTGCTGGCGACCGGCCGACCCACCCTCGCCGTCTGCCTCGGCCACCAGGTGCTGGCCGGTCAGTTGGGGCTGCCGCTGCACCGCAGGGACGCGCCCTACCAGGGGTTGCAGCGGGAGGTGCCGCTGTTCGGCACAACCCGGCGGGTGGGGTTCTACTCGACGTTCACCGCCCGCGCGGAGGCGGACCGGCTGGACACGGCGTACGGGCCGGTGGAGTTGGCCCGGGATCCGGGTGACGGGGCCGTGCACGCCCTCCGGGGACGTGGCTTCGCCGGGGTGCAGTTTCACCCCGAGTCGGTGCTCAGCCCGGACGGGCTCGCCGTGCTGACCGAGTTGCTGACCGACCTGCTGCCGGCACCGCGCGCCGACGAGCTGTCCACCACCGGCGGGCGCGCATAGTCGCTCCGCCGGAGGGTAGGGCTGGAACGACCGGTGGCACGGACGGGCCGAGAGCCCCCGCCCGCGCCACCGGTCGTTTCCGCCGTCAGCCGGCCATGCCCGCCTTCAGCGCGGTGCCCAGCAGCACCGCACGCCGCGCGGTCAGCGCACAGGCGCCGAGTGCCACAGCGTCCGGGGCGATCTCCCCGTTGTTGCTCGTGTGCGAAGCGCCGTAAGGGTTGCCGGCGATGAACTGGCTGGTGTCGGTGTAGCCGGGGGTGACCACCACACCGCCCCAGTGGTAGAAGACGTTGAAGAGCGAGGTCAGCGTGGTCTCCTGCCCGCCGTGCGAGGTCGCCGTGGAGGTGAAGGCGGAGTAGACCTTGTTGGCCAGCGCGCCCTGCGCCCACAGCGGGCCGGTGGTGTCGATGAACTGCTTGAGCTGGGCCGCGACCATGCCGTACCGGGTGGGCGCCCCCATGATCACCACGTCGGCCCAGGACAGGTCGTCGACCATCGCCTCGGGCACGTCCTGGGTCTCCAGACGGTGCGCCTGCCAGCCGGAGTTGGAGCGGATCGCCTCGTCCGGCGCCAGCTCACGCACCTTGCGCAGGCGCACCTCGGCGCCGGCCTCCCCGGCGGCCTCGCAGGCCGCCTGAGCCATCTGGTACGTGATGCCGGTGGCGCTGTAGTAGATCACCGCTACCTTGGTCTGGGCAGCCATCAGATGTTCCCCTATCTCGTCTCGGGTCAGCTCTCGCGACTACCCGTCGCGCGCGATCTCTAACGGCGGCGCCCGGACGATCCCACCCGCCGATCGGCGGGGCTCAATTTTTCCGCAACTTCCCGGTGGTTTTCGCCCTGCGCCCCGCATAGACGACGATCCTGATGCCATCGGTGCCGGCGGGAACCAGCCGCCGCCCCGCACCGGGCACCTGAACGGGGGATCGCGCTCCGCCACCAACGACGCTGGCGTAGCGCGATCAGGGGCCGTCCAGCGTGCTCAGACCGGATGGCGGACGCGCTCAGTGGACCAGGGCCGCCATCAGCCGGTCCAGCTCGGCCGCCGGGTCAGCGGTGAGCCCGGTGTGCACCGGCCCAGTCTGGATCATCGTGCTGCGCGGAGCCGCCAGCCAGTGGAACCGCTCGCCGAGTCGCATCCGGGTCGCCGGCCCGTCGCCGGCGCACGTCCGGTTCAGGGAGTCGAGCACCGCGGCCACCGCCGGCAGGTCCACGTCGGGTGCCAGTGCGCGGACCCGGTCGGCGTCGAGGTGCGTGCGCGCCGCCAGGAAGTCACGTTGCTGGCAGTAGAGCAACAGCCCGACGTTGATCTGCTCGCCGCGCTCGATGCGGGGCACCAGCCGGATCAGCGCGTACTCGAAGGGATGCCTCATGCGGCGCTCCCCTGCGGCAGCCAGTCGGCCGTGCGGGCGACGCGGCGGGACAGGTGCTCCAGGTACGCGGCCCGTGCGGCGTCGGCCGTCTCGAAATCGGCAGCGGTCAGCCAGTCCGCTGGCACCAGGGCGAGCACTTCGGTGAGCAGCTCCGGGGTGACCCGGGGGGCCAGCTCGGCGTCGGCCTCGGCCAACAGTGACGCGTACGGGGCGAGCACGTGGTCCTCAGCTCGGTAGGCGCGGTGCACTGCCGCCTGGGCCCGGGGCCAGTTGTGGTGGAAGTACAGCGAGGCCCCGTGGTCGATCAACCACAGCTCCCGGTGCCAGACCAGCAGGTTCGGGTTACGCCAACTCCGGTCGACGTTCTCCACGTACGCGTCGAACCAGAGCACCCGGGAGGCCAGCGCCGCGTCGACGGGATGCGCCATCGGGTCGAAGCCGAGCGCTCCCGGCAGGAAGTCCATCCCCAGGTTGGCGCCGCCGCTGTTGCGCAGCAGCTCCTGCACCTCCTGGTCGGGCTCGGCCCGACCGATGACCGGGTCGATGTCGAGCACCACCAGCGGGGGCACCCGCAGCTCCAAGCGGCGGGCCAGCTCACCGCAGATCACCTCGGCGATCAGCGCCTTGGGCCCCTGGCCGGCGCCTCGGAACTTCGCCACGTACGTGCCCAGGTCGTCGGCCTCCACGACGCCAGGCAGCGACCCACCCTCGCGCAGCGGGGTGACGTAGCGGATCGCGGTGACCTGGCGGAGCACGACGCCCACCCTACTGGGACCGGCTGCCCGGCCCGCACCGGTGAGCGCGATACCTCTGAGTCATCAAAATGCCTCACAGTCATCACGCTCACCGGTGCGTGCCCGCCGAAGCGGGCGGGTCAGTCGAGCTTGTCGCGTAGGTCGTCGACCTGCTCTTGGAGGCGATTCACCGCGCTGTCGTTGTTGACGAAGGTGGTGATGCCCGCGGCCAGGCCCAGGCCGATCAGCACGGCCAGGATGCTCAACACGAGGCCGCCGATGGCGACGCCCCGACCGGTCACCCCTGGCCGGCGGGCCATCTTCAGCCCGACGATGCCGAGGATGATGCCGATGATGCCGAGCACCAGCCCGATCCAGGCGAGGATGGCGGTCAGCACGCTGAGCAGGCCGGCCACCCCGAAGACCAGTGCGAAGGTGGCGGCCGCGCTGGTCTTGGCGGCGGTGGTGGGCGCCCGGTGGGTCCGCGACCCGGCCGGTTCGCTTGCGGCAGTCATGGGACTCCCTTCCGTACGCGCGGCGCGCGCACTTCCGGGTGACCGCCTTCCCACTGCCTGGGCCGTTATGCCAGCCCAGCCGGGCCATCGCCGCAGGCCCACTGTCGGTCGGGTGCCCTAACCTGGCGCAACCACCTGCGGGGAAGGGAGTCCGATGACCAGGGAGCTGACGGCGTCCGAGGCGCTTGATCTGCGGATGACGAGTCTGCTGCTACGCCCGCACCCGAGCATCCTGCCCGGCGACGTCGCCGGGGTGGTCCAGTGGTTCGGCGCGATGCAGGCGCAGGATCTGGCGAGCGGTCTGTGGTCGTTGGGCGCGCGGCTGCCCGGGCAGAGCGTCGCCGACGTGCAGGCGGCGCTGGAGCGACGCGAGGCACTGCGCACCTGGCCGATGCGGGGCACCGTTCACCTCGTCCCTCCCGCCGACGCCCGCTGGATGCTGGAGCTGACCGGCGTACGCTCGCTGGCTGGCGCGGCGACCCGGCGCGCGCAGCTCGGGCTCACCGAGACCGACGCGGACCGGGCGGTGGATGTCCTCGGCAGCGCCCTGGCCGGTGGCGGCCGGCTCACCCGCGCGCAGTGCCTCGCCGCCCTGCGCGCCGCCGGCATCGGGACCGACGGCCAGCGTGGCTACCACCTGCTGTGGTACGCGAGTGTCCGCGGGGTGACCTGCGTGGCACCGAACCTGGGCACCGAACAGACCTTCGCGCTGCTGGACGAGTGGGCGCCCGAGTCACGCCACCTGGAACGGGACGAGGCGCTGGCCCTGCTCGCCCACCGCTACGTCCGCGGGCACGGGCCTGTCACCGCCCGCGAGTTCGCCGGCTGGACGGGCCTCACCCTGACCGACGCGCGGCGCGGCCTGGCCGCCGCCGGTGACCTGCTGAGCACGGTACGGGTCGACGGCGAGCCGATGCACGTCGACGCGGCGCTGGCCGACACCGCCCCTCCCCCGCTGGACGACATGATCGTGCTGCCGGGCTTCGACGAATACCTGCTCGGCTACCGGGACCGCTCGTTGATGCTCGACCCCGCGCACCAGGCGGCCGTGGTGCCCGGCAACAACGGCATCTTCCAGGCCACAGTGGTCCGCTCCGGGCGGGTGGTGGGCGTGTGGAAGCGCAAGGTCGGCCGCCGCGCAGTCACCGTGACGGTCCAGCCGCTGACGACGCTCGACGCCGCGGCACGGGCTCGGGTGGAGCAGGCGCTCGGACGGTACGCGGACTTCCTCGGGCTGCCTCCCCGCTTCGACTGGCTGACCTGACCGCGCCGCGTCAATCCTCGGTCGGGGCCCTGTTGGCCCGTCGTGGGCGGGCGGCGCTGAGCAGGTCGACGATCCGGGTCACCCGAGGATCCGAGCGGATCTCCGCCACGGTTTTCGGCAGTGGCAGCCGCCAGTTCGGATACTCGTCCACAGTGCCCGGCATGTTGGGTTGGCGCACTTCGCCCAGCACGTCGTAGAGGGAGACGCCGAGCAACCGGGTCGGGCTGGCCGCGAGCGCGGCGTGCATCGCCACCACCACCTCGCCGTCGTCGGGTGTCGGAGCCGCACCGGGCGACGCCGGGTCGGCGGTCGGCGCCGGGTCGGGCAGCAGGCTCTCGGCACGCAGCATGTCCAGCAGCCGCTCCCGGTCGGTGGCGGCCCGGGCCTGCTCCACCGCCACGTCGGTGCCGAGCAGCTTCAACTCGTCGCGCACCCGGACGTGCTCGCCGGTCAGGAAACCCGGCGCGGTGGGCAGGTCGTGTGTGGAGATCGTGGCGAGGGCGTTGCGCGGCCAACGGGCCGGCGGGACGAACCCGCCATCGTCGTCGCGAGCGAACCACAGCACTGTCGAGCCGAGCATGTTGCGCCCGCGCAGCCCACGGGTCACCGCGGGTTGGACGGTGCCGAGATCCTCCCCGACCACCACCGCGCCGGCCCGGTGCGCCTCCAGCGCGAGGATGCCGAGCATCGCCTCGGCGTCGTAGCGCACGTAGGTGCCCTCGGCCGCGCCGGCGCCCGGCGGCACCCACCACAGCCGCCACAGGCCGGCGACGTGGTCGACCCGCAGACCACCCGCGTGTCGCAGGGTCCGGCGCAGCATGTCCCGGTAGGCCGCGTACCCGGTGGCGGCGAGCCGGTCGGGACGCCAGGCGGCGAGCCCCCAGTCCTGGCCGAGCTGGTTGAAGTCGTCCGGCGGCGCGCCGACCCGCACACCCTGGGCCAGCACGTCGGCGAGCTGCCAGCCGTCCGCGCCTCCGGGGTCGATGCCGACGGCCAGGTCGTGCACCACGCCGACCGGCATTCCGGCCGCCCGGGCCGCCGCCGTCACGGCGTCCAGTTGCTCGTCGCACAGGTGCTGCAACCAGGCGTGGAAGGCCACCCGGTCGGCGAGCTGCCGACGCTGCTCGGCGACCGCCGGGGCGTCCGGGTGGTGCAGGTCCTCCGGCCAGGCACGCCAGTCGTTGCCGTGCCGCTCGGCGAGCGCACACCAGGTGGCGAAGCTGGCGAGCGCCGGGTCCGCGGCAAGGTCGACCGGCTGGGCGTACGGGTGCAGCAGCTCCAGGGCGTGCCGCTTGGCGGTCCACACCTGGTCGTAGTCGATCAGATCCCCACGGTCGGGGCGCAGGGCGTCGACCACCGCCCGGGTGGCCGGGTCCGCCGCACGGTACGCGGCCGTGTCGCTGACCCGCAGGTACAGCGGGTTGACGAAGCGTCGACTGGCGGGCGAGTAGGGCGAGGCGGCGACCGGGTGCGCCGGCCCGACCGCGTGCAGCGGGTTGAGCAGCACCAGCCCCGCGCCCGTGTCACCGGCCCAACCGGTGAACTCGGCGAGATCGCCGAGGTCGCCCATGCCCCACGAGCGTTCCGAGGTGAGCGCGTAGAGCTGGAGCATCCAACCCCAGGTGCGTGGCGGCACCGGCAGCCGACGGGGCACCACCACCAGCGTCGCCTCGCGGCCGGCGCAGGCCAACCGGTGCCAGCCCAACGGCAGGTCCCCCGGCAGCTCGCTGTCGACCGCGCGGCGGCCGCCGTCCTCCAGGGTGACGACACCCGGGCCGGGCAGTGCCCGGGTCGTGCCGTGGGCGAGCACCACCGTCTCCGGCAGTGCGCCCCGGTCGACGGCACGGGCGGCGGTGAGCGCATCGGCGATGGCGGCCGGGCTGGTGGCGTCCACACCGAGCAGCCCGAGCACGCCCACCACGGTCTCCGGTGCGACCTCGACACGGCGGTGCCGCCAGTCCTCGTACCAGGTGGACACGCCGTGCGCGTTCGCCAGCGCGGCCAGTCGTCGGTTCATCCCGCCCCCCGCCTCACGACTCGACCTCCGACCACCTTGCCACGACCGGGCACGCGGCGCAGGACACGGCGAGGGCCGGCGGGCGAACCCGCCGGCCCACCTCGCTGGACGCTGTCAGTCGTCGAGCGCCCCCGCCGCCCGACCGTCGCGCAGGGTCAGGTTGCGCCCGGTGGCCGGGTCGAACAGGTGGATCTTCTCCAGGTTGAACCAGACCCGTCGCGACTGCCCCTCGGCGACCGCCGACTCCGCGGACAGCCGGGTCACCAGGTTGCCGCCACCTCCGGCGAAGTCGGCGGCGCCGGCGTCGGCGGCCAACTCCTCCAACTCGGCGGCGCTGGCCTTCTCGCCCTCCACGGTGAAGTAGACGTACTTGTCCGAGCCCATCGACTCGACGATGTCCACCGGCGCCTCGAACTCCATGCCCCGGCGACGGGTGTCGTCGTCGACCAGCTCGGCGTCCTCGAAGTGCTCGGGGCGGATGCCGAGGATCAGCTCTCGGGGCGCGTCGGCCGACTCCAGTTCCCGACGGATCCGGTCGCCGATCGGCACGTCACCCAGGGCAGTGTGCAGGCTGCCGTCCTGCAGGGCGGCGTGCAGGAAGTTCATCGACGGCGAGCCGATGAACCCGGCGACGAACAGGTTGCGCGGGTGGTCGTACAGCTCCTGCGGTGGCCCGACCTGCTGCACCGCGCCACCGCGCATGATCACCACGCGGTCGCCGAGGGTCATCGCCTCGGTCTGGTCGTGCGTGACGTAGACGGTGGTGGTGCCGAGCTGCTTCTGCAACCGGGACACCACAGTGCGCATCTGCACCCGTAGCTTGGCGTCGAGGTTGGACAGCGGCTCGTCCATCAGGAACGCCTTGGGCTGCCGGACGATCGCGCGACCCATCGCGACCCGCTGGCGCTGACCGCCGGAGAGGTTGGCCGGCTTGCGGTCCAGCAGGAAGGTCAGCTCCAGCACCTTCGCCGCCTCGTCGACCTTCCGGTTGATGGTTTCCTTGTCCATCTTCGCCAGCCGCAGCGGGAACGCCATGTTCTCCCGCACTGTCATGTTCGGGTACAGCGCGTACGACTGGAACACCATGGCGATGTCCCGGTCCCGGGGCGCCTTGTCGTTGACCCGCTGCCCCGCGATGCGCAGCTCACCGGAGCTGATGTCCTCCAACCCGGCGATCATGTTGAGGGTGGTGGACTTTCCGCAGCCCGAGGGGCCGACCAGGATCACGAACTCGCCGTCGGCGATCTCCAGGTCGACGTCCTGCACGGCGACGGTCCCGTCCGGGAAACTCTTGCTCACCTTGTCCAGCACGATGTCAGCCATGACTACTCACCTATCCCTTGACTGCGCCGGAGGTCAGACCGGACACGATGCGGCGCTGGAAGAAGAGAACGAACAGGATGATCGGAACGGTGATCACCACGGCGGCGGCGCAGATCGCCCCGGTGGGGTCCTCGAACTGCGACTCGCCGGTGAAGAACGACAGGGCGACCGGCACCGTACGGGCGCGTTCGGTGGAGGTCAGCGTGATGGCGAACAGGAAGTCGTTCCAGCAGAAGATGAAGACCAGAATCGCCGTGGTGAACAACCCGGGCGCGGCCAGCGGCGCGATCACCCGCCGGAACGCCTGCCCCTGCGTGGCCCCGTCCATCTTCGCGGCCTTCTCCAGGTCCCACGGGATCTGCTTGAAGAACGCCGACAGCGTGTAGATCGCCAGCGGCAGCGCGAAGGTGATGTACGGCAGGATCAGCCCGGGCCAGGTGTCGAAGAGGCCGAGTTGCCGCTCGATCTCGAACAGCGGCGACACCAGCGACACCTGCGGGAACATCGCGATCAGCAGGGAGACGCCGACCAGCAGCTTCTTGCCCGGGAAGTCCAGTCGGCTGATCGCGTACGCGGCCATCGCCCCGAGCACCACCGCGATCAGCGTGGCGATCAGCGCGATGCCGATGGAGTTGACCAGGGCCCGGACGAACTGGTCGGTGTCGAAGATGGTCTTGTAGTTGTCCAGCGTCCACTCCCGGGGGATGAACTTCCCGTCGGTGAGGGTGGCCGGCGTCTTGAACGACAACGACGCGATCCACAGCACCGGGACGAGCGCGAAGACGACCACCAGGACGTCCAGCAGCCCCCAGCGCACCTTCGCCCGGGTGGTGGTTTCGGTACCGGTGGCCATGTCAGCGCCTCTCCCCGTCGTCGCTGCCCGGGGCAGCGGTGCCGAACAGCTTCACGAAGACGAAGGCGATGATCGCCACGGTGATGAAGATCAGCACCGACATCGTCGAGCCGATGCCGAGGTTGAGACCCCGGATCAGGTTGTTGTAGGCGAGCATCGACACCGAGGACGTCTCGTTGCCGCCGGCGGTCAGCACGAAGATGTTGTCGAAGACCCGGAACGCGTCCAGGGTGCGGAACAGCAGCGCGACCAGGATCGCCGGCTTCATCACCGGCAACATGACCTTGGTGAACTTCTGCCAGGCGGTCGCGCCGTCGGTCGACGCAGCCTTGAGCAGGTCCTCCGGCACCAGCGCCAGCCCGGCCATCAGCAGCAGCGCCATGAACGGGGTGGTCTTCCAGATCTCCGCCAGCATGATGATCGCCAAGGAGCTGGCCCGCTCGGTGAGCGGCGCGCCCTCGCTGAACAGGTTGGCCAGGTAACCGGTCTCCGGCGTCCAGGCGTACCGCCAGGAGAACGCGGCGACCACGGTGACGATCCCGTAGGGAATGAGCGCCGAGGTCCGGACCAGGCCGCGCCCGATCAGGGTGCGGTGCATGATGATCGCCAGGCCCATGCCGAGCACCAGCTCGACCGCCACGGTGACCACCGTGATCAACGCCGTCACCCCGAACGCGGTCCACCAGAACTCGTTGGTGAGCACAGTGACGTAGTTGTCCAGTCCGATGAACTCGCGCTGGTCGGGAAAGCGCAGGTCGAAACGCTGCAACGACAACCAGACCGAATAGATGATCGGGTACGCGGTCACCAGGACCATGACCAACGCGGCGGGTGCGCAGAGAAGCAGACCCAACCGGCGTTCGGCCTTCTTGTTCTCACTCAACGGCCCCTTGCCACGGCCGCCGCGTTGGGTGGGCACAGTGGCGCGCTGGCCAGTGGATTCCCTGGTCTCGTCGGCGGCGACATCAGCGCCGGTCGGTGTGGCGTTGATACTCACGGCAGCACCCCCTTCGACTGGAGGGCATCGGCGATGGCGCCACGCAGCTCGTCGGCGGTCTTCTGTGCGTTGATCGCCGACGGTGGCGACAGGATCGCCGACATCACTGTGGAGATGCTCTGGTAGGCGGGGGTCAACGGCCGGGTGGCCGGGTCCTTCAGCTCCTCCAGGATGGTGTCCTTCATCGGGTACGCCTCGGTCATCTCCGGGTCGTCGTAGACGGCTTCGATGGTGGGTGGCACACCGTCGTTGATGGCGGAGAACTTCTGGTGCTCGGCGCTGCGGATGCACCGCGCCGCCTCGAAGGACATCTCCGGGTGCTTGGAGTAGGAGCTGACCGCCAGGTTGACGCCACCGATGGTGACCTTGCTGGGGGTGCCCTCGTCGATGCCGGGGATCCGCGCCCAGCCGACCTGCTTGGCCAGCTCCGGGTTGGCCTCCTGCATGGCCGGGTAGACGAACGGCCAGTTCACCTGGAACGCGCCCGAGCCGGACTGGAACTCCAACCGGACCGGGTCCTCGGTGGCGTTGCTGAACGACGGCGAGGTCACGCCCGACGTGGCGAACTTCTTCAACTGCTCCAACGCCCGCACCGTGCCGTCGTCCATCACGGCCTGCTTACCGTCGTCGCTGAGGATCTTTCCGCCGGCACTCTCGGCCAGGGTGTTGTAGAGGACGACCAGACCCTCGTACTGGGCGCCCATGGTGAGCACCCGGTACGGCTTGTCCTGGTCCTTGAGCTGCTGGGCCGCGCTGATCATCTGGTCCCAGGTGGTCGGCGGCTGCGGCACGAGGTCCTTGCGGTACCAGAGCAACTGCACGTTGGTGTTCTTCGGTGCCGCGTACAGCTTGTCCTCGTAGCGGGCGGTGTCCAACGGCCCGGCGAGGGTGCCCTGCTCGACCTCGGCCTTGTCCTGGCCGGTCCACTCGCGGATCCAGTCGGCGCTGGCGAACTCCTGGGTCCAGGTGACGTCCAGGCCGAGCAGGTCCATGCCGCTGTCCTCGGCGGCCAGCCGGCGCACCATCTGCACCCGCTGGTCATCGGCCTGCCGGGGCAGCACCCGGTAGGCGATCTCGTAGCGCCCCTGGGCCTGCGCGTTGCAGTCGTCGACGACCTTCTGCAGGTTCTGCTCCGGCGGGTAGTACAGGTTGAGCGTCGGTGGGCCACCAGCGTCGTCGGCGCCGCACGCGGCCAGCGGTGCGACCAGCGCCAGCGTGGCAGCCGCCGCCCCAAGCCGAACAATCGGCCGGCGTCGGTGTCGAGCCGTTTCGGGGTCCGTCATCGCCCTCCCCCTCTCTTCGGCGAAAACCGGGGAGGGGCCATCCGTGCCCCGGCGCACGGCGAGACGATTCCGGGCCAGGGAGCTGCGGAAACACCCCGACCCGGATGCTCCGTGCGGCTACTCTGCCCCACCTGCGGAGTCGCGAAACCTGGCTGTCACACCGAGAGTGCGCACAGCGACCGGCCCTGTGTGCCCTGCGCCCCGACACCGCTCATGATCGACTCGGCCGCATGAACGAACCGCCCCAGCCGGGCGTGATCGACTCGGCTTCCTGGACCGACAGCCCTACCAGCGCACGATCAACTCGCCTTCCTGAAAGTCGCGCTATCAGCGCGCCAGAGAACCCCGCCTTTCAGAAAGGCGAGTCGATCACACGCTGAGACGGCGGGCCTGCCTGACGGCAGAAGGCGCAAGAGTATGACAGGTGTATGCTGCGCGTATGACAGAGCCTCAGCGCCGCTTCACGATCTCCGTCCCCCCGGACGTGAGTCAGATCCTGGAGAGCCAGGGCAACCGCATGGCCAGTGCCTACGTCACCGAGTCGGTGCGTCGGCGCAGGCGGGTGGAGCAGCACAAGGAGTTGTTGCTCGCCGCCGGCATTCACGTTACTGAGCAGGGTGTCGCGGAGTCTCGGGCCCGCCGCCTGGGCGTCGAGGCCGAATGGTCCTCGGAGCGGTTCGAGGCGGAGCGCGCCAAGATCCGCGCCGCCATGGAGGCCGAGATGAACGGCGACGACACTGCGCCCCGCGCCGACGCCGCATGACATCAGAGACAACACCACCTGTCCGGCTCATCCTGGACCGGTCGGCCCTGCTGGGATACGCCGTCCTCCGGACGGTGCACGTGGGCGAGCCCGTCCACGAGGTGATTGAGGACGGCGTGCGGTTCGGGGTGCCGGTGGTCGCAGCGACCGAGGCGTTGACCATGGCGACCGGCAAGGACCTGGCCCTGCTGCACAAGCTGCTGGCCCTGACTTCCTGCGCGTTGCTGCCCGAGCGGGCGGAGGATCTACCGGAGCTGACCTTCTGGCAGCGCAGGACCCGCCGTTTCGACCTTGCAGCGGCCGCCGTTGCGGGCCTGACCCACGATGCCGCGGTGCTCACCGGCGAGGGGCCCGGATACTCCGACGGGGTGCCTCTGATCCACTTTCCGGGATGAACAACAGCGGGCCGAGCGTCAGCCCCGGGCTCTGGCCCAGGAGAGGAAGCGCTCGGTCATCCTGGTCGGTGGATGATCCGGGTGGAGTTGGGTGAGCTGGTTCGTCGCCTCGTGCATCAGAGTGCCGAGGTAGATCAGCAGTGCGGTCCGGTTGGCCCGGTACTCCGTCAGCAGAGCGAGCTTGGCCGGTTGGCAGGGCGGGACCGTCACCGACTACGTACTGGAGGAACTGCGTCTGTTCCGGACGGGGTTCGGGCTCAGTCAGGACGACTTCGGCAGGGGCATCGGTTATTCGGGTTCGCACGTCAGCTCGGTGGAGACCGGCGGGCGACCGCCCACGAAGGAGTACATGAGGGCGGTCGACACCCACCACCAGACCGCGGGACGTTTCCTCCGCATGCTGGACGGGTTGGCCCGGCTCGACGCCGAGCCGGCCTGGCTGCGCGAGTGGATCGAGTTCGAGCGGGAGGCGACCACGCTGCGCTGGTTCGAGCTGGCGTACGTGCCGGGCCTGCTCCAGACCGAGCGGTACGCCCGTGCGACGCTGGCCGGTGGCCGGTTCGACGCCGAGGATGTGGACCGGATCGTCGCCTCCCGGCTGGAGCGCCAGGCGATCCTGCAACGGCCGCGCCCGCCGCAGCTCATCGCCGTGCTGGACGAGGCGGTGCTGCGCCGGCCGGTGCTCGACCAGCCGGGTCTCATGGTCGAGCAGTGCGAGCACCTGGTCCAGTTGGCGACGGCGGAGCATATCCAGGTGCACATCGTGCCGGTGGATGCTGGGATGTACCTGGGGCTCGCCGGTCAGTTCATCATCGCCGAGATGCCCGACGGTGAGCGGGTGGCTCACGCCGACAACCAGCTCACGGCGCAGTTCGTCGATGCACCGACCGACGTCGCTAAGCTGGCGAAGACGTGGGAGATCGTGCGGAATGAGGCGCTCCCCCGCCGGCAGTCAACCGAGCTGATCAAGGGAGTGGCGAAGTCATGGGCATGTTGACCCCACAGTGGCGGAAGTCGACCCGGTCCGGCGGCAACGGCGGGTCCTGCGTCGAGGTCGCCGACAACCTGCCGAGCGTGGTGCTGGTGCGCGACACCAAGGACCGCGACGGCGGCACCCTGCACGTCGATCCGACGGCCTGGAAGGCGTTCATCCGCTACGCCAAGCAGCACTGAGCCACAGACATGATCGCGCGCTTCAAGGACCTCTGTCTGGACGCCGCCGACCCACTCGCCCTGGGCGCCTTCTGGGCCCGGATGCTCGACGGTGACGTGGCCGATGCCGGCGACGGCGATACCCGGGTGGACCCGCGCTCGGCGCGCTCGAACGCCGAGTCGATCTGGGTGAACCGGGTGCCCGAGCCGAGGGTCGGCAAGACCCGCGTACACCTGGATCTGCGGTTGGCCGACGCGGACCCGGCGGCGCTGCTCGCGGACGGCGCCCGACTGGTCCGCGAGCCGAGCGGCGAGGTGACCTGGTGGGTGCTGGAAGACCCGGAGGGCAACCCGTTCTGTGCGTTCCCGGCCCGCGACGGCGCCCGGCCGGGCCCGTTCGAGCTGGTCGTCGACTCGATCGACCCGGTCGCGCAGGCGACCTGGTGGGCCGGGGTGGTCGGCGGCACCGTCGAGGACGAGGGGACCCACGCGGGGGTGGTCGGCGCGTCCGGGTTCCCCTGGGACTACTGGGTGTTCGCCGGGGTGCCCGAGCCGAAGACGGTCAAGAACCGGCTGCACTGGGACGTCGACCTGGTCGATCCGGAGCCGACCGCGCTGCTCGCCGCAGGTGCGACACTGCTGCGGGAGCCGGTCGACAAGGCCCACTGGTGGTGGGTGCTGGCCGACCCGGAGGGCAACGAGTTCTGCGCCTTCACGCCGCGCCCAACCGGGTGAACGACCGACTACCGAGCGCGGGCGACGTCAGCTAGCGTTTTCCTAGCGCCGCAGTCAGCGCGTTCGCCGCCGCCGTCGACACGCCTCCGGCCGACCCCCAGCCTGCCCGATCGGTTGGTAATCGCGGGAACGTCCCACCGCCGCTGCCCCGGTTCGGCAGGATCGTCCCAACGAGGAGGTGCCGTCGTGCAGGACACCCGCGCTCTCGCCCTGACGTTCGAGGTGAGCGGCCTGCCACCGGTCAAGACCGAAGCGTTGTCCATCTTCGCCGCCGGGCATCGGCAGGCGACGAGGGTCCGCACCCTGCTCCAGGCCGCTCTCACCGCGGCCCAGCGCACCGGCTGGACGCCGTTGCCCGGGCCGATCGAGGTGGACCTGGTCCTGCGCTGCCCGCCCGGGCACCGTACGGCCGACGCCAGCACCCTGCTCGGCGGCGTCTGCGCGGTCCTGCAGGACAAGAAGCGGGTGTCGTCCATCGGCCTCACCCACCTCGGCGTCCTGGTGGACGTCGCCCTCTACACCGACGACCGGCAGATCCGCCGATTGTCGTACCACGAGGAGCCGGCGGAGGACTTTTCGTACCAGGTGCGGGTCGCCGCCGTACCGACCGGGGTTTGACGGACGTCCGCGGTGGGGTACCGCGGACGCCGACGAAGGGAGCACCGATGTCGGAGCCACATGTCACGCTCGACCCCCGCGGGCTCGACCCTGTGCAGCAGAAGCTGCGGGGCCCGCTGGAGGACCAGCTGACCTCGGCGCTTCAGGCGGCCACCGACCGGATCCGCAGCGGTTACGCCGGTGAACCGGTCGAGCAAGTCTGCCAGCGACTGTTGGAGGAGACCCGCTCCGGGTTGCATCCCGACATCGCGGCCGGGTTCAACCCGGACATGGACGAGTTCTGCAAAGTGGCGGTGGCGATCGTCCGGGGAGGCGAGGTTTCCTGAGCTGGTGCGCCGCGACGCGAACCCCTCATTCCACAACGGTGCGGTTGGGTCCGCCTGACCGATGAGCTCCGGCACCGATTCGTGGGCCGGATCAGGACCGGGTCCGCAACTACCCGGCCCTGACCCCCGGCTGTCCGGCAGAGGAGCGAACAGCTACGGCGCCCCGCCGCTCGGGCGTGGCACGGGGCCACGCGCGGCAACGGGGACAGCCGGCCGCTCTGCACTCAGCTCCACGGTGCCCACCCGCCGAACGCCGGTGCGCCCCGACACACCTCGAAGGGTCGTGGACGCCGGCCCAGGCTAGGCGGGGCCACGACGGCCGGACAAGCCGAGCCGTACGGCCCGGGGCGTGACTTACCCCAGGGTGAAAAACCGGCATGTGGGCGTAACACGATCATGATCGCGGGCGCTGTTCGGCTTCGGTGGGGTCAGAAGTGCCGCAGCAGGTCGCGGAACGAGGCCAGCCGCAGGACGCCGGTGTCGGTCGGGTCCAGTTCGTCGTCCTCCAGCACCCAGGTGTTCTCGTTCGGGATGAACACCGCGTTGAGCCCGGCAGCCCGTGCCGGCAGGATGTCCGACTTCGGGGAGTTGCCGATCATCCAGGCACCGGACGGGTCGAAGCCGTGCTCTCGCACCAGCCACCGGTAGGTCTCGACGTTCTTCTCGGCGACGATGTGCGCGGCCCGGAAGTGGTGCAGCAGGCCACAGGCGTCGAGCTTGCGCTGCTGCTCCGCCTGATCCCCCTTGGTCAGCAGCAGCAGCTCGTGGCGGACGGCCAGTTCGTCGAGCGCCTCGGCCACACCGGGCATCAGCTCCACCCGGTGTTCGACGAGTGCCACGGCCAGTCGGTCGATCTCCTGACGCTCGAACTCAGTCGCGGGCCGTTCGCGCAGCCGCTCCAGGCACTCCGCCAGACTGCGCAGGAACACCTTGCTGCCGTAGCCGTGCGCCACCGCGTTGGCCCGCTCGATGTCGTCGAGAACGGCCCGCAACTCGGCCCGGTCCAGGGTGGGGTGGTCCAGCCAGGCCAGGAAGTCGTCGATCACCCGCTCGAAGACGACGTTGTTCTCCCATAACGTGTCGTCCGCATCGAAGATCAGCACCTTCGCCTGCCGCCGCCCCGTCGCGTCCACCGTCATGCCGCCAGCTCCTCGTGATCAACTCCTCCGACGATCGGGGACTTTAGGGCAGATCGTCCGACGTACCCAGCGACTTTCCGCCCACCGGTCGGGGCCACCGCAGCAACCGTTCCGCGATCATCGTCTCCCGCTCCTCCTGCGCGTCGGGGCGCAGCCGCCCACCCCTGGTCAGCATCACCACACCGTGCAGCAGGCTCCAGCCCATCTCGGCCAGCACGTCCGGGTCACGCCCCTCGGCCAGCGGGGTCAGGGCCGCCCGCAGCTCGGCGAAGACCGCCCTGGGCGCGGCCGGCACGCCATCGACGCCGAGGGCCAGGTCGGGGGTCAGCGCGAGCATCGCGTCATAGACCTCGGGATTCGTGTACGCGAAGTCGAGGTACGCGGTCGCCACCGCTGGCCAGGCCCCCTCGGGACCGTCGACGGCTTCCGCGTGCGCCTCCGCCAGGTCGGCGGCCAGGTCGGCGAAGGCGCACACGGCGACGGCGGCGAGCAACGCCTCCAGATCCGCGAAGTGCCGGTAGAGGTCTCCGACGTCGATCTCGGCCCGCTCGGCCAGCCGTCGGGTGGTCACCCCCGCCCAGCCCTCCGCCTCGGCCAGCTCTCGCGCGACCGCGACGATGAGGTCGCGCCGGTCCTGTTCGGTGGCCTTCTCGGCAGGTCCGGGCACGCCCACGAGCGTAAGGGTGCACACCCCTCGTAGCTGCCCGGTGACGGATTGGTGACTGTTGGGGGGTGGAAGGCCCTGCGGCCGGGCTCTTTCTCCGCGTGCCACAGCCCACCCGTTGCTCGTTGAGCGAGGAGATCACCGGGACGGGAGGGCACGTGGTCGTTCGACGGCACCGGCCCTTGGCAGGCCGATGAGGAGGCAGTCCAGCGACGGGCTGCTGCGCAGCGGGGCCACTCGGCAGCGGGCGACCTTTCTGGAGCTCTTCCTCGACCTGGTCTTCGTCTTCGCCCTCACCCGGATCTCCGCTCGCCTGATCGCCGACTTCACCGACGGCCAGCGCGGCGTCTACGCGGGCCTCGGTCAGGCTCTGCTGCTGTTCCTGGCGCTGTGGGCGGTCTGGTCGGTGACGGTCTGGTCGACCAGTTGGCTGGACCCGGAGGCACCGGTCGTCCAGACCGTGATCGTCATGACCTTGGTCGGCTCCATGACGATGGCCGTCGCGGTGCCCAACGGCTTCGGCACGCGGGCCGCACTGTTCGCCATCACCTTCGTGACCCTCCAGATCGGCCGAGTGGTCTACTTCCACGTCGCCGGGCACGGCCGACCGGATCCGCAACAGTCCATCCGGATCCTGTTCTGGTTCGGCTTGAGCGCACCGCTCTGGGTGGTCGGCGGGCTGGTCAACGACGGCACGGTTCGCGCGGCTCTCTGGACCGCCGCCGTGCTGATCGACTACACCGGGCTGTTGCTCGGGTGGCCCACCCCCCGGCTCGGCGCGCAACGGCTCGGCGTCCAGATGATCGCGGCCGAGCACCTGGCCGAGCGCTACCAGCAGTTCCTCCTCATCGCGCTCGGCGAGGCGATCTTCGTCATCGGGCTCGCCTTCAGCGGCAGCGAGTTCCACGCCGACCAGACGGGCGGATTCGTCCTGGCGCTGGCGAGCACCGTCCTGCTCTGGCGGATCTACTTCCATGCGGCGGGAGGGGTGCTGGATGCGGCCATCGACCGCTCCCGCAACGCCGCACGGCTCGCTACCGAGATGGCGTTCGCCCACATGGTCATGATCGCGGGGATAGTGCTGACCGGCGTCGGCTTCGAACTGTTCATCACCGAACCGCTCGGGCACCTCCCGGCGGTCTGGCTCATCGCCATCCTCGGCGGCCCCGCGCTCTTCCTCGCCGGACGCTCGGCCCTGGAATACCAGGTGTTCGCCCGGGTTTCCCGCTCCCGGACAGCCGGCCTGCTGGCCCTCGGCCTGCTGGTGCCGGTGACGGTGCACCTCGCACCACTCACCGCCGGCGCCGCGGCCGCCGTGGTGCTGCTCGGCGTCGTCACAGCGGACACACGGCGCTCACGTCGACAGCCAGCGGAGACGCCCACGCCTCCGTTCTAGTTGCCGAGGGCCGAGGGCCGCGGCTCACCGGCGCAGCGCGTTCTCGCTCCGCATGTGCGACAACTTCTCCGGGTTACGCACGGCGTAGAGCCCGCTGACGAGGCCATCGTCGATGCGCAGTGCCACTACCGTGTCGATCTCGCCGTCGGATCGGAACACCAGCGCCGGGAAGCCATTCACCTGGGCCGGGTGCAGCGACAGGGCAGCGACCTGGAACTGCCTGCTGGCCAACAGTCGGGCCACCTTGTCAGCCCCGGCGACCGGCCGCAGCAGCGCCTGTCTGATACCGCCGCCGTCGCCCACGAGCACGACATCCGGCGCGAGGACGTCGAGCAGGCCCTGCACGTCGCCGGTCTCGATCGCCCGCTGGAACGCGTCGAGCACCCGCCGGGTGTCGGCCGCGGAAACCACTCCCCGGGGTCGACGCGCGGCGACATGCGCCCGCGCCCGGTGGGCGATCTGGCGGACCGCGGCCGGGCTCTTGTCGACAGCCTGGGCGATCTCGTCGTAGGCCAGGTCGAAGACCTCACGGAGTACGAACACCGCCCGCTCGATCGGAGCGAGCGTCTCCAGCACCAGCATCATCGCCATCGAGACGCTCTCGGCCAGTTCGACGTCGTCGGCGACGTCGGGGGTGGTCAGCAGCGGCTCGGGCAACCACGAGCCGACGTAGGACTCCCGGCGCCGGCCGACCGTCCGCAGCCGGTTGAGCGACTGGCGGGTGGTGATCCGGACCAGGTAGGCGCGCTGATCCCGCACCATCGCGAGGTCGGCGTCCGCCCACCGCAGCCAGGTCTCCTGGAGTACGTCCTCGGCGTCGGCGGCCGAGCCGAGCATCTCGTAGGCGACAGTGAAGAGCAGGTTCCGGTGTGCGACGAACGCGTCGACAGCAGGGCCGCCCTCACTCATGACTTCTCCCCCGGCTTCCATGCCGCCTCCAGTCTCGTCGATCTCGGCTGCGCCGCCCACAGGACACCGCTCCCCCGCCTGGTGTGACACCGCCGCGCCGTGCGCCGCGTCACGTGTCGAGCCGTCACAACGAGCGGGCCGGCGGTGTCTCGTGTTCGACCCGAACCGGAAGGAAGATCATGAACCTGGCTCTGTGGATCGCGGCCGGACTGTTGGCCGCAGTCGCCCTGGCCGGCGGCATCACCAAGACGTTCGTACCTAAGGAGAAGCTGGCCCGGGCCAACGGCGGAGGGTGGACGGCGACCGCGAGTGTCGGCTTCGTCAAGACCCTCGGAGTCCTCGAAATGCTGGCCGCGGTCGGTCTGACCCTGCCCGCCGTGCTGGACATCGCACCGGTGCTGGTGCCGGTGACCGCCGTCTGCTGGGTGCTGCTGATGATCGGCGCGATGATCACCCACCTGCGTCACAACGAGGCGAAGTTCATCGTGCTGAATCTGTTCTACCTCGCCCTGGCCGCCTTCGTGGCCTGGGGCCGACTCGGACCCGAGCCCTTCTAACGGAATGACCTGACCCGGGAGACCCGTTCCCGGCCGCCAGATCCGCGCCCGCTCCTCCCAGACCTCAGCGAGAATCGGCCCTGGTGGATTGATGGGACGGCTGCCATGATCGCTCGGTGTCCCTGTGGGAGGCCGTCTCGCGCTTCGGGCCGCCGCTGCTCATCGTCATCGGCGCCTCGGTTGCTGTGTACGGCGCAAGCTCCGACTCACCGAAACATTTCTCCCGGCCACGCGGCTGGCAGTGGGCGTGGGTGGGCCTCTGGCTCATGACAGCTGGTGAGGCGGCGTTCGGCGACGACCGACCGTGGTTCGAGCGTGCCTGGAAGGGCGCCACCGCACTGCTCGTCGCGGTGGCTGTCGCAGTCGCGGCATTCCGCCGCCACCGATGGAGCGCCGGGCAGGTTGCTAGGGACGACTAGCGCGTTTCGCGTTCTGCACGCGAGTTCGCGGTGGGGCAGACCGGAGAACCTGGCACACGAGACGGGCCTCACCGAGGAGTAGAGCCTGTCTCCGACGTTGTTCGACCCCGGGTTCGTCTACGTGGGAGCCCGCGCCAAGGAGGGCAAGCCGACGATCCACGTCGGCTACCGGTGAGCCTGCCGGGGTGCGCGGGGGTCAGCGGTCGAACAGTGTCTTGATGCCGTGGGTTTCGAGCAACGTGGGCAGCGGGTCCGCGAGGTGCCGACGCCTGGGCCGCCAGATGCGCCCCACGTTGATCGACGCGTTCGGCCCCGGCACGTCGTAGGGACCGCCTCGGGGGTAGACCGACAGGCTGCTCCCCCACATCCCCGCGTCCATCCAGCCCATGCGCTCGATCTCATTCCAGGCGTACGAGCGGCGCAGGCCACCGCGATCGCGGATCAGCAACCCCAGATCGTCAGCGAACACCGCGTTTCGCCGACGAGTGAAGGCGACGATGATCGAGGCGGCGCCAAACGCCATGACGGTCCAGTTGACCAGGTCGAAGAGCACCCCGACGACGATCATCACGACCAGGGCCGCGCTCGGGATCGCGATGGCGGGCCAGGCCCGCGACTGCCCGAGGACGTGGACTTCACCCACCGGTTTCACCGACTCCCCCACAGCCGATGACGATAGTGAAGGAAGCGCATATTCGCGCCGTGAGCGGCGGGGCTCGGATGCACCTGCAAGATTCGCGCACTTTCCCTGATGTTGCTGCCTTCGGCGGCTCCGAGACAGCAACATCAGGGAAGTTGCGCGGATCTTGCG
>NZ_JAGPXS010000031.1:0-47343 GCF_018070425.1 Micromonospora sp. C81 | reverse complement strand
GGCATTCCAACCCCGCTACCAGCTGTTCCAACCCCGGTTGGGCGGGGCGGTGAGGCGGTGGTCCTGCGATCGTCAGAGTGTGTAACGACCCCGCCCGGGCCATCATTCCGACCCACCGGTGCGACCGCTCACAGGCCAAACGCCCCGAAGGCCGCAACCCTCGTGGCGCGGTGCTCGGCGCGCTCGACTCGACCTCTCAGACCGGACAAAAGCCCCCAGCCTCGGGCGTGGTCGGCCCTCAGGACGCTAAATCGGGCTTGATCGACTCGGCTTCCTGAAACCCGGGGTGTCCGAGACGGCATGACACCGCGACTTCAAGAAACCCGAGTTGATCACGGAGACCTCAGCCGTCGCAGGCGGGGGCAAATCGGACGAACCTCCGTCGGAGGCTGCCCGACCCGGGCGCTCGGGCGGCCAGTTGGCCTGGGCTCCGTGAAGCACCGTCAACAGCCTGCGGCAGGGCGCAGGGATCGTCTTGAGCGACACCGGCTCGGGTGGGCGTTACCCTGACACCATGCAGGCCGTCTCCCCCACCGCGACCGGCGTGGCCTTCCTGGCCCGACCGGGTCGCCCTGCCGTGGTGGCGCGGACACTCGTCGAGCTGGCCGGGCCCACTCGCGGTGTGGTGGAGCTGCCGGTGCGGTTGATGTGGAACGCCGAGCGCACCTTCGACCTCGCCGACCCCGACCAGCTGCTCTGGATGTACGAGAACGTGCTGCGCGAGACGACCCGCACCGAGGACCTGCGCGTCCTGATCAACGGGCGGACGCTGCGCCGGGTGTGGCGACTGCTCAACCTGCCTCGGGGCGTACGGCAGGCGTGGGAGAGCCGGCACCGCGGCCTGCGCGCGGCGTGACCGAGCCTCATCTGCACGACTTCTACCGGGAGGTGGCCCGGGTGGCGCTCACCGCCGCCGGACCGTACCGGTTCGTGTTGGGTGGCGGGGTGGCCTGGGCGGCGCACGGGTTGGTCGCCCGCCCGACGGAGGACGTCGACCTCTTCGCGGACGTGGAGGGTGCCGCCGCGGCGGCCTCCGCGGGGGTGCGCGGGGCGTTGGAGCGAGCCGGCTTCCTCGTCAGCGACGCCGACCCGGACAGTGAGCTGGGCGAGCTGTTCGACGGGTACGAGCAGGACATGAAGGACTTCGTGGTGACCCGGGACGGACGGCAGATCCGGCTCAGCCTCGCCCGGTTGGACCGCCAGCAGAGCCCGGTGGTGATGGACCTCGGCCCGGTGATGGACGTCCGCGACCTGGTGGCCAACAAGATCGCGGCACTGGTCAACCGGCGGGAGGTCCGTGACTTCATCGACGTGGCGGCGGCGTTGGAGCATTACGACGTGACCGAGCTGCTGGTGCTGGCACGGCAGGTCGACCCCGCGCTGGACCCGGACGACGTGCGCGCCGCCGGCCGCTACCTGGACCGCCTGCCCGAGCAACGCTTCGGACGTTACGGTCTGAGCGCCGCCGACATCGCCCAGGTCCGGCAGCGCTTCGCCGCCTGGCCGCGCTGACCCAGGCGCCGTCGGCGAACCACGCAACGAGACGGGCAACGCCCTTGCGGCGGTGAGCTGGTCGGCGGGTCCGCCCGAGCAACGAACCACGCACCGAGACGGGCCGCCGGCCCAGCGCAGCGCCCGGAGGCCGGATCACGACTCACCGGACCGAGCCGCGTCGGGGCGGGCGCCCGAGCAGCGCCCGCCCCGACGGCGGATCACTTGGTCGGTCGGCCGCCCGTGACGCCCAGGATCTCGCCGGTGACGTAGCTGGATTCCTGCGAGGCGAAGAAGACGTACGCCGGGGCCAGCTCTGCCGGCTGACCGGGGCGACCCTCCGGGGTGTCGGTGCCGAACTGCTTCACCTTCTCCTCCGGCATCGTCGACGGAATCAGCGGCGTCCAGACCGGGCCGGGCGCGACCGCGTTGACCCGGATGCCCTGCTCGGCCAGGTCGGCCGCGAGGGCCTTGGTGAAGTTGGTGATCCCCGCCTTCGTGGTCGCGTAGTCCAACAGCTGCGGCGACGGGTCGAACGCCTGGATCGACGCCGTGTTGATGATCGCCGACCCCTCGGCCAGGTGCGGAATGGCGGCCTTGCACAGCCAGAACATCGCGTACAGGTTGGTCTTGAGCACCCGGTCGAACTGCTCGGTGCTGATCCCGAGGATGCCCTTGTCCTGCGACATCTGGTACGCCGCGTTGTTGACCAGGATGTCGATGCCGCCCAGGTCGCGGACCGTCCGGTCGACAAGCTCCTGGCAGTGCGCCTCGTCGGTGACGTCGCCGCGGACCGCGATCCCCCGCCGGCCGGCGTCCTCGATCAGGCGGATCGTCTCCTGGGCGTCGGCGTCCTCCTCCTCGCTCAGGTACGAGATCAGCACGTCGGCGCCCTCCCGGGCGAACGCCAGCGCGACCGCCCGGCCGATCCCCGAGTCACCCCCGGTGATCAGCGCCCGTTTGCCGTCGAGCTTGCCGCTGCCCCGGTACGACTCCTCGCCGTGGTCCGGCTTCGGAGTCATGTCGGCGGTCGAGCCGGGCGGTGACTGCTGTTGTGCGGGCTGGCCGGACTGCTGGCCGTACTGGCTGGTGGGGTCCTGCTGGGTGTGCTGGTCCTCGCTCACCGATCTCTCCTCGCGCCGCGCGGGAAGCGGGGGCTACCCCGCGAATGTCGTCCCTGACCGCCGTACCCTGCGCCGGCCTGCGGAAACCGCAGCAGCACCTGGGGCTGGCGTGGCAGGAGTGTCCGCTGCTGGTTATGGTGCGCAAGGCGCTCACGAGGCGCGTCCACCCCCATGGAAAGGCACGTCATGACCTCTCCCTCCGGCCCGTCGCGTCGCCAGGTGCTCGTCGCCGCGGCGGCGGCCGCGACCGCCCCGCTGATCGCCGCCGCGCCCGCGCAGGCGGCCGGCGCGGCCCGGCCGCGCACCTGGGACCTCACCCTCCTGGGCACGTCGGACACGCACGGCAACGTCTACAACTGGGACTACTACCGCGACGCCGAGTACGACGACAGCAAGCAGAACGACATCGGCGTCGCGAAGCTGGCGACTCTGATCAACCAGATCCGTCGGGAGCGGCGCGGCAAGGCGACGCTGGTGCTCGACGCCGGCGACACCATCCAGGGCACGCCGCTGGCCACGTACTACGCCAAGCAGGAGCCGATCACCGCCACCGGCGAGAAGCACCCGATGGCCCGGGCGATGAACGTCATCGACTACGACGCGGTGACGCTGGGCAACCACGAGTTCAACTACGGCCTGCCGTTGCTGGACCTGTGGATCCGTCAGCTCGGTTTCCCGGCCCTCGCCGCGAACGCGGTCAACGCGAAGACCGGCAAGCCGGCCTTCCTGCCGTACGTCATCAAGAAGGTCTCCCTCGGTTTCGCCGCGCCGACCCTGCGGGTCGGCATCCTGGGGTTGACCAACCCCGGTGTGGCCATCTGGGACAAGGGCAACGTCGAGGGCAAGCTGCGCTTCGACGACATGGTCGCGACCGCGGCGAAGTGGGTGCCGATCATGCGGGCCCGCGGCGCGGACCTCGTGCTGATCTCCGCGCACGGCGGTGACAGCGGCACCTCCAGCTACGGCCCGGAGCTGCCGAACGAGAACCCGGTGGCGTTGATCGCCCAGCAGGTGCCGGGGATCGACGCGATCCTCTTCGGTCACGCGCACAACGAGGTGGTCGAGCGGTTCGTCACCAACGAGCGGACCGGCGCGCAGGTGCTGCTCTCCGAGCCGTCGAAGTGGGGCCAGCGGCTCACCCGGATGGACTTCACCCTGACCCGCGAGCGCGGCCGGTGGACGATCACCAAGAAGGCCGCCAGCATGCTGAACACCAACACCGTGGTCGAGGACCCGAAGGTGCTCGCCGCCGTGCGGGCCCAACACCAGAAGACCATCGCGTACGTCAACCAGGTGGTGGCCCAGGCCACCGTCGAGATGTCCACAGTGGAATCCCGGTACAAGGACACTCCCATCCTGGACTTCATCAACCACGTCCAGGCCGAGACCGTCACGAAGGCGCTGGCCGGCACGCAGTACGCCGACCTGCCGGTGCTGTCCCAGGCGTCCCCGTTCAGCCGTACTGCGGTCTTCCCCGCCGGGGACGTGAAGATCCGTGACGTGGCAGGGCTCTACGTCTTCGACAACACGCTCGAGGCGGTCGTGCTCAGCGGCGCGGAGGTGCGCACCTACCTGGAGTACTCGGCGAAGTACTTCCGGACCCTCGCTCCGGGCGCCCCGGTCGACCCGGAGCAGATCAGCGACTCGCCGGCGGTGCCGGACTACAACTACGACGTGATCTCCGGCCTGGACTACGACATCGACATCTCCAAGCCGATCGGGCAGCGGATCACCCGCCTGGTGCTGGCCGGCACCGACACTCCGGTGGCGGACAACGCCCAGTTCGTGATGGCGGTGAACAACTATCGGCGCAGCGGCGGCGGCAACTTCCCCGGCATCGTGAAGACCCAGGTCTACAACGCGCAGCAGGAGATCCGTCAGCTGCTCATCGACTGGGCGCAGGCCAAGGGGACGATCGACCCGGCCGACTTCTTCCAGCAGAACTGGCGACTGGTACGCGAGGGCGTGCCGGTCTTCTGACCCCAGCACATCGCGAACGGGCCGTGGGTGGCGACACCCGCGGCCCGTCGTGCGTTCTCAGCCCTGCACGTTCCAGCGGATCGGGTCCTCGGCCTCCTCCGGGCGGTCGCGCCCGGGGTCGGTCTCGGTCAGGGCGACGCGCTCGTCGGGACGCACCGCGAGCGGCAACTCGCCGAACCGCGCGTGGCGCAGGAACGCGTACTCGTCATCGGTGAACGGCTGCTCGGCCATCTGCACCTCCCACTCCCCCACCATTGTCCAGGGGCTGGGCCACTGGACACCAGTGCGCGGTCACACCGCGTAGGGCATCCTAGGATCCTGGGTGAATAGAAGGAGCCCGGCGCGGGGCTGGCACCCGATCCAGCACCGCGAGGGCCGCCCGGATGGGCCGACGCCGCAGCATTTCGTCGAAGCTCGCCCGCCCCTGGCAGAACTGGACGAACATCCGCCAGCCCGGCGGCGTCGCCAGCAGGGCGTGGAACACGTCCGGGCGGCGGGTGAACACGTCCAGCAGCCGGAAGCCCGCCCGCATCTCCGGCACAAGCCCCTCGACGACCGCCCGCTCGTACCCGGACAGGTCACCGGCCGCGACCGCCGCACCGGCCAGCCCGCCGGAACGCAACGCGAAGCTGATGCCCTCCCGGCTCCACGGCTCCAACAGCCCCGCCGCATCCCCCACGACCAGCACCCGGCCGTTGCGCAACGGCGAGTCCTCCTCCCGGCACCGGGTCAGGTGCCCGGAGTCGTGCTCCGCCGGCAAGCCGGTCAGCCCCAACCGGTCCACGAACCGCCGCAGGTACTCCCGGGTCCCCTCCCCCGCGCCCCGCCCGGCGATCACCCCGACAGTCAACCGGTCACCCTTGGGAAAGACCCAGGCGTACGACCCCGGCATCGCTCCCCAGTCCAGCAGCAACCGCCCCCGCCACCGCTCCTGCTCGGCCGGGGGCACCGGGATCTCCAGCTCCAGACCCAGGTCCACCTGCCGGTACCGGACCCCCACATGCCGGGCGGTCACTCCCGACGAACCGTCCGCCCCGATCACCGCGCGGGCTGCGATCGTCGTACCGTCAGCCAGCCGCAGGCGTACCCCCTCGGGGTCCTGCTCGATCGCGCGGACGGCGACCCGCTCCCGCATCTGCGCGCCCGCGGCGACCGCCGCCGCGCGCAGCCGGTCGTCGAACTCCTCGCGGCGCACCATGGTCACGACCGGGCTGTCGCTGCGGCGGGTGAACTCCCGACGGCCGTCGCGGGTGAACGTGACCCGGTCCACCCGGTCGTGCGCCGGCACCTCGATCCGATCCGCGACGGCCGCCAGGGAGGTGCCGATCAGGCCACCACCACAGGTCTTGTAGCGCGGATGCGCGGCTCGCTCGACAACAAGGGTGGAGACACCGGCGCGGGCAGCGGCGTGCGCCGCGGAGAGCCCGGCGGGGCCGGCGCCGACGACGACGAGGTCCCAAACGATCACGAAGGCAGCCTAGGGCACCACCGAAGGCCCGGACCGTACGCCACAGCCGACACCGACCGCCCGATCGGGTGTGCATCTTCGGTCACCCAGGGGGTAACCCGCGCACGGCAGCCGCCGCACGACGGCGGACGAACGAAGGAGGAAGCATGCAGCAGGTGCAACTGTCGGAGGCCGAGCAACGCGTGTACCAGGCGGTCACCACCCTGGAGGCACGCGGGCAGGTGCCGTACCCGGACCTCATCGCCGAGGTATCAGGGCTGACCCAGGAGCAGGTGGACAGCCCCCTGCACCTGCTCACCGAGAAGGGCCTGCTGCACCGCGAGGACTCGCCGATGGCCGGCCTCGACTTCGGCCCCCGGTTCTGCGCCCGCCAGATGGCGTGAGGGCACCGAACAATCCACGACGATTCGCCCCCCGATGCTCCGGGTAGCGATCAGCAATGCGTGATCGACGGTCAACGGGGGGCGCGATGAGTGCGGCGCAGACGCCGCAACCGGTGACGGCGGCCGAGAACCGACGACGCTGGCAGGCGGTCGGTGTCGGGTTGGTCGCCGCGTTCATGACGCTGCTCGACGTGAGCATCGTCAACGTCGCGGTGCCCTCCATCGACCGGGCGCTGCACGCGTCGCCGAGCGACCTGCAGTGGATCCTCTCCGGGTACGCACTCACCTTCGGCCTGGCGCTGGTCCCCGCCGGCCGCTTCGGCGACGCACGCGGTCGGCGCAACGCGTTCGTCTTCGGCATCTCGCTCTTCACCGTGACCAGCGCGCTCGCCGGCCTCGCCACCTCACCGACGTGGCTGGTCATCGCCCGACTGCTTCAGGGTGCCGCCGCCGGCGTCGTCAACCCGCAGGTCATCGGGCTCATCCAGCAACTCTTCCGGGGGCCCGAACGGGCGCGCCCGTTCGGGCTGCTCGGCGCAACCATCGGAATCTCCACAGCGGTCGGGCCGTTGCTCGGCGGGCTGCTCATAGCCATCGGCGGCGAGGAACACGGGTGGCGGTGGGTCTTCTTCGTCAACGTGCCCGTCGGCATCCTCGCGGTGATTCTCGGCTGGCGTCTGCTGCCCGGCCGCCCCGCCGGTCAGGTCGGCTGGCATCGACTCGACCCCGTCGGTGTCCTCCTGCTCGGTGTGGGCGTCGTCCTCGTCCTGCTTCCGCTCGTGCAGGAGCAGCAGTGGCAGACCCCCTGGAAGTGGGCGCTCATCCCGGTCGGCCTGGCCGTGCTGGTCGTCTTCGGGCTCTGGGAGCGACGCTTCGCACGCCGTTACGAACCCCTGTTCGACCTTCGACTGTTCAACCTCCAGTCGTACACACTGGGCTCGATCCTGGCGCTGGTCTACTTCGGCGGCTTCACCGCGATCTTCTTCATCTTCACCCTGTTCCTACAGATGGGTCTCGGTTACAGCGCGTTCATCGCCGGTCTGGCCATCACCCCGTTCGCCCTGGGATCGGCGGCTGCCGCCGTACTCGGTGGCCGCGTCGTCAACCGCTTCGGCCGACCACTGGTCGCCATCGGTCTGCTCACTGTGGTGATCGGCCTGGCCGCAACGGTGGTCGCGCTGAAACTCGCGCCGGACGCCCCCGCGCCCTGGGTTGCCGCCGGTCCACTGCTCGTCGCCGGCATCGGCAGCGGGCTGGTGATCGCCCCCAACCAGACGATCACCCTCTCCGAAGTGCCGGTAGGGCAGTCGGGCAGCGGCGCCGGGATGCTCCAGACCGGTCAGCGCATCGGCGCCGCGGCCGGCATCGCCGCCGTCGGTTCGATGTTCTTCTCGTCGCTGGCCGACAGCCGCGGCAACTGGACCAGCGCCTTCGAGCGATCGCTCCTGCTGGCCACCGGCATCATCGTGCTCGCGCTGATCTGCGCGCTGATCGACATCGTCCGCACCCACAACCACCACAAGAACTGACATGGGTACGCCGCTGGCCGGCACCCCGGGTGGGGTGCCGGCCAGCGGTCGGGTCGTTCAGTGTGTGTGTTGGTGGGTCAGCTGTTCCAGTGCTGGGCGACGAGGTCGGTGGCCTGCTGCTCCCACTGGGCGTAGGCATCGGGGTAGGCGGAGACCTGCACGGTCTGCGCGGCGTCGGTCAGCGCCATGTCCTGCCACCCGTCAACCTGGCGGAGGCCCTTGAGGAACGCGGTCGTCGAGTAGGCCGGGTCGGTGATCTGCTCCGGCGTACCCCAACCACTGGTCGGGCGCTGCTGGAACAGGCCCAGCGAGTCATGGTCATTGGCGTCGCCGAGGTGGCCCAGGTTTTCCAGCTTCGACTCCTGCAGGCTCGTCGCGATCGAGATCACCGCGGCGCGCTCGGGCAGGCCGGCCTTCTTCGTCGCGGCGATGATCGCCTTGACGTTCGCCGTCTGCTCATCATTCAACGTGATGTGGGACTGCTCGCCCTGGGGCTTCGGGGCGGCCGACTGCACCGCCACCGCCACCGGCTTGCCATCCACGGCCGGGCTGGCAGCGTGGGCGGCGATCGGGCCGGCGAAGACACCACCGGCGAACGCGAGACCAGCAACAGACAACATGCTCTTACGGAAGATCGTGTTCATGGGGGTAGCTCCTTCGGGGGTAGGAAACACCCGCACCGCCAAGGGGGGTCGGCGACACAAGGGTGTGAGCACCTCGTCCGGCGCTGCATCAAACAAAGGGGAAAAGTCTGGGGGAGATCGGCACCAGTCAGGCCGGGGGGCTTGCGGGGGCCGGGTCGGCTGCCTGCGAGCGGGGCTCGGGCGCCAGGTTCATGTGTAACGACCGGGGGTCGGGGGTCATTCCCCGGTGGGCCCACCCGCCCTCGTCCGCTCGGGTGAAGCGGTGCTCGGGTGGTCGCTCGTGGGGACTGCAACGACCGGGGACCCGGGGTCATTCCCGGGGGCGGGCCATCCCGTCGCACCCGATGGAGCGGGGTGCTGGGAGGCTTCAACGATGCGGGCCGGGTCGGCATTCCAACCCCGCTACCAGCTGTTCCAACCCCGGTTGGGCGGGGCGGTGAGGCGGTGGTCCTGCGATCGTCAGAGTGTGTAACGACCCCGCCCCGGCCATCATTCCGACCCACCGGTGCGACCGGTCACAGCCCAGACACCCCCTGAAACGGACAAACTTCGCGTCAGCCGGCAGCCCGGCAGCCCGGCAGCCGCGACAAAACCACCCGAGCCCGGGCGTGATCCACTCGGGTTCACGGATCACGCGGTAACCGGGACGGGTTGACACCCCGACTTCAAGGAAACCGAGTCGATCAAAGAGGCCTCGACTGCGCCGAGGCTGCTAAACCCGGACAAATGACCCCGGGCGGGCTGACGAAGAGCTGGCGCCCGTCGGAGTGGTCCGACGGGCGCCAGCTTCAGTGCGAACCGGGCGTTGCCCGGTGGTGCGGGTTAGTGCGCAACACCGCCGAGGCGCTGGCGGCGACGCCAGGCCAGGGTCAGCAGCAGCATGACCGCTCCGGCGCCGACCAGGCCACCGCCGAGCTTCATGGGCGTACCCATGCTGTCACCGGTGACGGGCAGCGGCTGCTTCTTGTGCAGCACCCGCAGCTGCGTGCTGGCCGTACGGCCGGACTCGCGACCGGTCGCGGTGAAGGTCAGCAGACCCGTCACCGACGGCTTGTAGCTCCTGGTGAAACGACCCTGGGCGTCGGTTTGCGCCGTGAAGGTCAGGGGCGCGCTCGCCTGGTGGGCCACCGGGGCCATGGCGACGGTGCTGCCGTCGCTGCGGCGAGCCGGAGCCTGGCCGCCGGCCGGAGCGGCGAACGGGGTCACCGTCACCACGATGTCGACGGTCTCGTTCGGACCGAAGCCGGTGCCGGTCAGGATGACCGTCTCGCCGAGGTAGATCGTCGGCCGGTTGACGGTGAGCGACGCGGCGGCCGGTGGGTACGGCGGCGGCTGCGGCGGGTCAGTGGTCGCGGTCGCGCTGGGCGTCGGCTGCGGCTGTGCCGCCACCGCTGCCGTCGGCACGGCCACCACGGCCAGGCCGACCGTGAGCGCCATGATGATGCGGGATAGCCGCATGATTGGTTCCCTCCTACTGGTCACAGCTTGGTGCGGAATGAACTTGGGTGGTCCAGGGGCTGGCGGTGGGGGTCAGTCGCAACTCGGCCTGGCCGACGCCGGTCTTGGCCGTCAGCACGGTGACCTCCAGCGCCCTCTCGGCACCGGGGCCGACGTCGACGCTGGCCGTCGCCACCTGGCGGTGGCGTTCGGTGCCGCTGCCAAGCGCCGTCTCGGCCCCGTCGAGCCGGGCGTCGAGCACCGCCCCGCCGGCCGGGCTGAAGATCGACACCAACGTGCGGGCGGTGTACGGATCGCCGGCCAGGCCGAGGCCGAGGACCGACTCGCTAAGTCCGGACTTCGGCGCCGTCGAGCGCAGGGTCACCCGCAACCGGAGCTCACGGCGTCCGTCGGGTCGGCATTCGCCGACCGTGAGGTTCGCCGTCGGCCGCAGGTAGTAGCCGAGCTTCGCGCCGCTGCCGTCGTTGAGGAACACGCCGACGGTCGGCACGGTGTCCTGTTCCGGAAGCGTCCCGGCCATCCGGCTGTCGCCGAACGTCCGCTGTTCCTCAGGTCGGGCACTCCAGAACAATATCCGCCGTTCGGTGATAGCACGGTCAAATGCGGACAACAACACCCGTGGGTTGACATTCTTCTTGAAGAAGGCATCAAACACCGCTGCTGCTGATGAGGCGAAGAATTCGTCCTGCTGCTTCACGTCCAGCCGTTGGTAGCTGTCGTTGAGCAGGGTCTGCACGACCTTCTCGCTGGCGAGCGGGACCCCGCCGGGCACCAGAACCGGGCCGGTCGCCTTGAGCAGATAGGACAGCACCACCGGGTCCACGGCGAGCACACCGTCGACTGTGGTGCCCGTCTTACGGCGGAACATCTCGCGGTACAGCGCGGCCGCGGTCGGGAAGTGCGGGGAGAGATTGACGTCGGCCGGGTAGATGCCGGGCAGGTCGGTCCAGAGCGCGCGGGTCTCGGCGGGCAGCTTCAACGCCGGGGTGAACTGGCCGAGCGAGGCACTGCTGCCCTGCTTGCCCATCTTCACCTTGCCGTTCTCCGCCTCCATGATCGCGTACGCGCCGAACATGCCGCCGGTGGCGCGCAACTCGGCGAGGTTCTGCGAGACCAGCAGGTAGCGTCGCGGGCCGCTCGCGCCGAGCAGTGGCGGCAACAGACGGGCTCCCTGGTCGGCGGCCGAGGTGAGGCTGGCCAGGCGGTCGATCTCGCCGCGCAGGTCGATCAGCGCCTGCCGGACCTGACTGACCAGACTCTCGGCGGGCACCGCAGCCAGGTCTCGACGCGTCCGCTGCACCGACTCGTCCGCGCGGGTCAGTTCGGCGGAGACGTCGCCGAGCCGGGCCAGGTCCAGTCGACCACCGGTCGGCACCAGGCTGGTCAGATCCGTCCGGAGCAGGGTCGGGAACGCCTGCCGTGCCAGCTCGTCGATGGCGATGGCGATCTGCCGGACCGCGTCGAGGTCGTCGCCGGCGATCGGGGTACGCCGACCGAGTTGCCAGCTCGGGTCGCCCGTCGCCTTCCGGGCCGCGCCCGACTGCGACTGCAGAGCGGCGAGCGTCCGCAGAGCCCGGTCGGTGTCCCCACCGACGACCTGGGCGCTCAGCTCCCGAGCCAGACCGGCGGCGTTGAGCAGGTGGGCACGCGCCTGCCAGCCGCGGAAGCCGACCCACCCGCCGACCGCCAGCAGCAGCGAGCCGACCACCAGGGCACTGAGGAGGACACGTCGCAGTCGGGCACGCCGACGACGCCGGGACCGGCTCCGCCGCCGGGTCGGCCGTTCGCTTTCCGTCACACCACACTCCCGTTCGCGGAATCGGACAGATGGTCGATTCCCTGACGTTCTTAGCACGCGCCGGGGAACTTCGTACCGTTATTGCAAGTCTTGCCCTTTAAACGAGGTTTCCTCGCGAGTTGCCGGCCGGCTCCGCGACTCGTCCTGCCGCCTCATGCAGCAGTCGCTCGATCCGGTCCACACCGGCGGGCAGCGACATCTCCCGCAGGTACGCCGCCCGGCCCCGCCGACCCATCTCGGCCCGGGTCGGCGGAGGAATGGTGGCGGCCAACCAGAACCGGTCGGCCAGAGCCGCCCAGTCCTCCGGGGGGCAGGAGAGCCCTGCTCTGGCTCGTTCGACAAGCTCGGCCGTGTCCCCGCCGGCCGACGCCACCACCGGTGCGGCACACGAGAGCGCGGCCTGGAGCTTGCCCGGCACCGTGCCGCGCAGCTCCGGAAGGTCACGCAGCATGACGAGCTGGTAGTCGGCGGCCGCGTACAGCTCGGGCATGTCGACGGGCGACCGTCGCTCCATGAAGCGGACGTTGTCCGCGCCCAGCTCGGCGGCGAGCCCCCGCACCCGCCGCTCTTCAGCGCCCGAACCGACCAGGACCAGATCCATCGACCGGTCCAGTGCCGCCGCCGCCCGGACAGCGGTCTCCAGCCCTTGCCGGGCGCCGATGGTCCCGGCGTGCATCACCACGCACCGGCCGTCCCGGCGAACCAGCTGACGGGCAGCCGCGCCGGGCGTCACCGGATGGAAGATCCGCTCGTCGGTCCAGTTCAGCACCAGTCGGACCCGGGTCGGGTCGGCGCCCGCGGCGACCACCAGGTCCCGCATCGACGGTGCGGCTACCGCGATCCGCGCCGCGGCCCGGTAGATCCGGGTCATCGCGCTGCCCATCCGCACCGCCCAGCGACCCTCGCCCGTCTCGTCGACGCCGTCCGAGGCCCAGACATCCTGCACGTGCAGCACCGCCGGCACCCGGCCGAGCAGCCGGAGCACCCCGGCGGTGGCGAACGTCGTCGCCGGCAGTTGAAAGACGTAGAGCGCGTCCACGTCGCGGAAGTACCGGCGCGCGGCCAGCGTCGCGCTGCCGGCGAAAGAGAGGTAGCTGGCCATCCGGGTACCGGTGGACGCGGCACGCCCGGGGTAGCGCGGCACCCGTCGGACGGTCAGCCGTTCGCTGTGCGTCTCGTGGTGCCAACGCTGCCGCCAGCCGGGATAGACGTGCCCACCGGGATAGTCCGGAAAGCCGGTGAGCACCCGGACCTCGTGCCCCCGCGCGGCCAGTTCCTCGGCGAGGCTGCCCGGGATGAACGCCGGCTCGGGCGGAAAGTGGTACGACAGGATTCCGATCCTCACCGCGGCGCCCCCGTCCGGCGTGGATCGACGTCGACCGGCGCGGCACCACGACCGGCAGGCGCCCGGCCCGCGTACGATGCCGACAACCCCTCCCCGCGCGGCCTCCGGCGTCGACGCACCGCCCTCGCGGTGCGGACACCCGCGTCCGCATCGATGAGAGGGGCACCGATGGCTGATCGCGTGTTGTTCGTCTGCCACGCCAACCTGTGCCGGTCGCCGATGGCCGAGTTCCTGGCCCGCCGACTGTTGGCCGACCGGCCCGTCACCGTGGCCAGCGCCGGCACCGACGCGATCGACGGGCTGGCGATGCACCCGTACGCGATGGAGATCGCGGCCGACAACGGCGCCGACCCGGCGGAGTTCCGGACCCGGGGGTTGCGCCCCGAGTACCTGGCCGACGCGACGCTGGTGCTGACCGCGACCCGACGCCAGCGCTCGGTCTGCACCGCGCTGACACCGGCGGCGCTGCACCGGACGTTCACCGTGCGCCAGTTCGGCCGGCTGGCCGCGGCGGCCGAGCCACTCGACGGATCGAGCGACGACCCGTTGGGCGCGGCGATCGCCGCCGCCGCCCAGGCCCGGGGACGGCTGCAACCTGCCGCCCCCGAGGCGGACGACCTTCGGGACCCGATCGGCGGCACCGCCGCCGACTTCCGACGCTGCGCCGAGGAGATCGAACGGTCGCTGCGACCCCTCGCCACGCTCATCGGGGCAACCGGGTGAGTTCCTGGGTGTGGTCGGGGACGCCGTTGACCCCGTCGGTGGTCGCGACGTGCCTGCCGGACGCGGCCCGGTCGGCCGGCACCGACGCCGTGGGCGTCGAGGCGACCACCCGGTAGGCCTCGTACTGGTACGCCTCGGCCTTGGCCACCTTCGCCAT
Source organism: Micromonospora sp. C81 (assembly GCF_018070425.1). Taxonomy (NCBI): domain Bacteria; kingdom Bacillati; phylum Actinomycetota; class Actinomycetes; order Micromonosporales; family Micromonosporaceae; genus Micromonospora; species Micromonospora sp. C81. The sequence goes on along the minus strand of NZ_JAGPXS010000031.1, from coordinate 33,243 downwards.
GTTCAGCACGCAGCCGAGCAGCCGGACCGAGACCGAGTGCAGCGAGCGGGCCGCGGCGGCCACCTGGGTCCGGGAGGTACGGCCCTGCTGGGTCACCAGCAGGGCACCGTCGGCCTGCACGGCGACGACCACGCCGTCGGTCACCGCGAGCAGCGGCGCGGTGTCGATGATCACGATGTCCGCCGACTCGCGCAGCGCCAGCAACAAATCCGACATCGCCTTGGAGCCGAGCAGCTCGCTCGGGTTCGGCGGGGCCGACCCGCTGGGCAGCACCAGGAGCGACTTGTCCCCCCAGCGCTGCACGACATCACCGACCTGCACGTCGCCGACCAGGACGTCGGTGAGACCGACACCGGCGTCCAGGCCCAGGTAGTCGTCGACCTTCGGGCGGCGCAGGTCCGCGTCGACCAGCAGTACCCGCCAGCCGGCCTCGGCGAGTGCGATGGCCAGGTTGCAGGAGAGGGTGGTCTTGCCCTCGCCCTGCAGGGCGCTGGTCACGGCGATGACCCGGGCCGGCTCGTGGACATCGACGAAGCGCAGGTTGGTCCGCAGTTTGCGAACCGCCTCGGCACGCGCCGAGGTCGCGGCCTCGCCCACGATCAGCGGCGCGGTGCGGGCGCTGGCCTCGAACGGGATCTCGCCAAGCAGCGGGCTGCCGGTGGCGCGTTGCAGGCCCGCGGAGTCGCGCAACCGTACGTCGGCGATGCCGCGCAGGATCGCCAGGCCGACGCCGAGGAGCAGCCCGATCAGGCCGCCGAGGGTGAGGTTGCGGACCGGCTGCGGCGAGACAGGGTTGGCGCTCACCCGAGGGCCGCTGACCACTTCGATTTTGATCGGCGCCTTACCTTCGGGCGTCGTCTCGACCTTCTGCACCAGTTCGACGAACTTCGCGGCGAGGGACTCCGTCACCCGCAGCGCGCGGGTCTGGTCGGTGTCGGTGACCGACGCCCGCAGCAGAACCGTGCCGGTCTCGGTCGAGGTGGTCACCCGGCGCTGCACCTCGTCCGCGGTCAGGCCCACCGGGGTCTCGGCCACCACGCTCTGCGCCAGCCGGTCGCTGCTGAGCAGGTCGGCGTACGACTTGACGCGCTGCTGGAGGAAGAGCCCGCCCTGGTAGGCGTCGCTGATGCCCGCATTGGGGGTGGTGACGAAGAAGGTCACCGAGGCGACGTACCGGGGTTGGGCCCGCACGGTCAGGAACGCCGAGACGCCCAGAGCCACCATGATCGTGACCAGCGGTACCCACCAGTGCCGACGCACGTGACGCAAATGGCGGAGCAGGTCCATCAGGAGCGCCTCCGTGCCGGTCCGGTTACGCCAATAAACTTCACGAAAACCCCCAAGGTCGTCTCTAAACTCGTGAAACCATTAAAGCGGTTGATGCGCCTTATGTCCGGAGTTATGTATTTTCCGCAGTGCGAAGTGCATCCGGATGACCAACCCGACAAACACCCATTCGGCAGCGGCGACAACGCGGAAAAGGTCGAAAGCCGATCAGGTGGCGTCCGATCGGCCCAGCGCGCGCCGCCCGGCGCGAAGCCGGATAGGGTCGGTGAAGGTGTGCCGGGAAGTCTGGTCGGCGAGTGGATTCCTGCTGTCCTGACTCCCGAGGTGACCCCGCACATGACCTCCCGCACCCCGCCGTCCGAGCAGCGCCCGCCGAGGGTCCGGCTGTTCTCGCGCTCATCCTGGCCGCAGGCCCGACACCTGGCCGACGTGCTGCGTACCGAGACCGTCGGCGGAGCGCTGCTGCTGCTCGGTGCCGTGGTCGCGCTGACCTGGGCAAACTCGCCCTGGTCCGACTCGTACACCCGGCTCGGTGCCTGGGTGCCCTGGCCCGGCGGCGCGTCGGCGCACCTCGACCTGACCCTGGCCACCTGGGCGGCGGACGGCCTGCTGGCCGTCTTCTTCTTCGTCGTGGGTCTGGAACTCAAACGGGAATTCGTCGCCGGGGAACTGCGCGACCCACGCCGGGCGGCGCTGCCCGTGGTGGCCGCCCTCGGGGGAATGCTGCTGCCGGCGCTGATCTACGTGGGGGTCGTTCTGAGCGCCGGCGGGGACGGGTTGCGCGGCTGGGCCATCCCGACCGCGACCGACATCGCCTTCGCGCTGGCCGTGCTCGCGGTGGTCAGCTCACACCTGCCCCAGGGCCTGCGCGCCTTCCTGCTCACCCTCGCCGTGGTCGACGACCTCTTCGCGATCACCATCATCGCGGTCTTCTACACCGCCGACTTCCAACCTCTTCCGCTGCTCGCGGCGCTACTGCCGATCGGGCTCTTCGCCCTGCTGGTGCAACGCGGGCGCACCTGGTGGTGGGCGCTGATCCCACTCGCGGTCGCCGCCTGGGCGCTGGTGCACGCCTCGGGTGTGCACGCGACGGTGGCCGGTGTCCTGCTCGGTTTCACGGTCCCGGTGCTGGCCCGCCGCCCAACGGTCGCTGGTGGCCAGCCGGCCGCCGGATCGGACGAGGGCGGGCTCGCCGAACGCCTGGAGCACCGGTGGCGCCCGGTGTCGGCCGGCTTCGCGGTGCCGGTCTTCGCGCTGTTCGCCGCCGGGGTCACGCTGCGCGGCAGCGACCTCGGAGCCCTGCTGACCGACCCGATCGTGATCGCCGTCGTCGCCGCCCTGGTCTTCGGCAAGAGCATCGGCATCTTCGGATCGACGTACCTGCTGGCCCGATTCACCCGCGCCGAACTGGACGAGGACATCAGCTGGTCGGACCTGCTCGGGATCGCCCTGCTGGCCGGCGTCGGGTTCACTGTGTCGCTACTCATCGGCGATCTGGCCTTCGGCGCCGGCAGCACGACCGACGGTCGGGTCAAGGTGGCCGTGCTGCTCGGGTCGGTGATCTCCGCCGGCCTGGCCGCCACGGTGCTCGTCCGCCGCAACGCGACGTACCGCCGGGTGGCGGAGCGGGAGCGGCTCGACGCCGACGGCGACGGTGTGCCCGACGTCTACCAGCGACCCGCAGGCGCTTGAACGGATGGCCGCGCGGGCCGGCGAACGGCCGACCCGCGCGGCGTGCCGCCTCCGTGCCGTACGACGGACCTCCGGTCAGCGGCGACGATCGGCGGGCGGCGGCTCCTCGGTCTCCTCGACCACCGCCTCGACCGCCGGGGCGGTGAGGTCGTCGCCCGGCACCGCCACCGCCTCGACGCGATCCTGCTCGTCAGGCTTCCCGCCGGGCGGCGGCTCGGGAGCGGTGGCACCGCCGGAGAAGCCGTACTCGTTCGGTTCGTCGTGCCGGCTCATGTGGTTATCCTCCCGTTTTCCCGGTTCCACGTCTCAAGGCCAACGGTAGGTGGTGATCGTCCCCGGCGCAGGGTGCCGGGGATTGTCGCCCGGACCACGGCGGCGGAGCGCTCATCGCCGCACCGAGCAGTTGCCGCAGGGCGATGATCGCGACCGCGCCGGCCAGGCCGTTCCAGCCAGGATCGCCGGCCAGCCGCAGCAGGCCGGCCGCGGTCAGCAGGTCCAACAGCAGCCGTACGCCGGTTCGCAGCGCTCCGGTGCTGAGCACGGTGACCAGCCCGACGACCAGGGCCAGAGCGGTGACCACCGTGAGCAGGACGTCCATCACCGGGACTGCTCTGCCTCGGCCACCTGGCGCTGCTCCTGACGGATCTCGCGGCCCAGGAAGTAGTTCAACGCCGTTCGGATCGTGGCGATGGCCGCCAACTGGCCGATCTGCTCGAACGACGGCGACACGGCGGTCCGCAGCACGTCGGCCGCCAACTGGAACTCCAGGCCGAGGGTCAGAAAGCGGCCAAGGGAGAGCCGGATGGGCGTGAAGAGAGCGGCGGAGCGGTGTCGTAGCCCTTCGACCACGAACCGCACCGCCGCCCAGACCGCGCCAACGAAGATCACCAGTGCGCCGGCCACCTCCACCACGGCCACCAGCACCTGGTCGCCCTGACGCAACAGCTCGGCCGGCTCCACCCCGGGCCGTTACCCGCACTCGGGGCAGCTAGTCGACACTCAGGTCAGCTCGTTCACCGCCTCCAGGATCAACCAGAGACCGGAGATGGCGAACAGGATCGCGGCACCGTACTTGATGGCCTTCTCCGGCAGCCGACGACCGAGCATCCGGCCGACCAGGATGGCCAACGCGTCCGCCGCCACCATGCCCAGCGTGGAGCCGAGCCAGGTGCCGAACCAGCCGTACTTGGTGGCGAGCGTGATCGTGGCGAGCATCGTCTTGTCACCCAGCTCGGCCAGGAAGAACGCCACCGACACCGCCACCAGCGCGGTCTTGTTGGTCTTCTCAGCCTTTCGCTTTTCGTCCTCGGTGAGTTTGTCCCCGCGCAGGGTCCACGCGCCGAACCCGAGGAACGCCACACCGGCCACCAGGGAGATCCACTCGGTCGGCAACACCGCCCCGAGACCCGCGCCGATGGCGACCGACGCCAGGTGCACCACCGCCGTGGCGATGGTGATGCCGATCAGCACCGGGATCGGCTTGAACCGCGTGGCGAAGGTCAGCGCCATCAGCTGGGACTTGTCCCCCAGCTCGGCGACGAAGATGACGCCGAAGCTGACGACCAGCGCGGCGAAAAATCCCTCCATGACGTCCTTCCCGCTCATGCCGGGAGGAGGTACAGGGGCGCCCTCGACCCGGCTGCAACAGCCTGAGTCGAAGGTCTCGCCCGCCTCGGAGACCGAGGCCGCGTGGCCGGATGCGGAACGCACCAGTATGTCGACCACGACATTGGGGGCTACTCCCCTTCGCCCGGTCAGCCTATCCGATCATCGGCTGGCCGGTTCTCGGCGGGTGGACAGGCTCACCGGGCTCGCGCCAACGTGACCCCGAAGAGCCCATCCGGGTCGGTCCAGAACTCCGTCGTGTCGAAGCCCGCCGTGGCCAACTCCGCGGCGATCCCCTCCGGATGGAACTTCGCCGAGACCTCGGTGCGCAGGTCCTCCCCCGCCGCGAAGTCGACGGTCATGCCCAGCACCCGCACCCGCATCGCCCGGGTCGCCCGCAACCGCATCTCGATCCACTCATGGTCCGGGTCCCAGAGGGCGACGTGTTCGAACGCCGCCGGGTCGAAGTCCGCACCCAACTCGCGGTTGATCACCCGCAGCACGTTGCGGTTGAACTCGGCGGTGACCCCGGCCGCGTCGTCGTAGGCGGGCACGATCACCGACGGATCCTTCACCAGGTCGGTGCCGAGCAACAGCCAGTCGCCGGCCTCCAACGCGGCGCGCATCGCCGTCAGGAACCCGGCCCGCTCGGCGGGCAGCAGGTTGCCGATGGTGCCGCCCAGGAAAACCACCAGCCGTCGGCCACCGGTGGGCAGCCGGTCCAGTTGCCGGGTGAAGTCCCCCACGATGCCCCGAACCCGCAGGCCCGGATAGTCGGCGGCGATCTGGGCGGTGGACCCCCGCAGCGCGCTGACCGACACGTCGAGCGGGACGAACGTGCCCAGCCCGCCCTCACTGGTGAGGGCGTCCAACAGCAGCCGGGTCTTCTCCGACGAACCGGAGCCCAACTCGATCAGGGTCTTGGCCGAGGTCAGCGCCGCGATGTCGGAAGCCCGCTCGGCCAGCACCGCCCGCTCGGCCCGGGTGGGGTAGTACTCGGGAAGTCGAGTTATCTCCTCGAACAGCTCACTGCCCCGGGCGTCGTAGAACCACTTCGGCGGCAGCCACTTCTGCCCGGCGCTCAGCCCGGCCCGGACGTCGTCGCGCAGGCCACGCTCCAGATCGCGCTCTTCGAGGTAGATCTCCAGCGGTTCCGCGGTCATCGGTTCGCCTCTCTGCTCGATCAACTCTGCTCGATCAACCCTTGCGTGCCCGACCGGTGCGACTCACCGGGTCGGCAGGGGACGTGTCCGCACCTCGTCAGCGGTGGCGACGACCAGATGCCCCTCCGGCACCGCCCGCCACCCGGGATCGTCGTCGTGCGGCTCCGAGGCGAGCAGCACCGAACCGGGCCCCTCCCGGACCGACAGCGCGTGCCCGGCCACGCTGGCCACCGCCCGGTGACCGTCGGTGAGCAGCAGGTTGAGCCGCGACCCGGGGGCGGCCGCGGCGACGTCGGCCACCGTCTGCCCGACCGCGTCCGCCGGGTCGTCGCCGGCCCGCAGCCGATGCCGCACCAACGCCCAGAGCAACGCCGAGTCGGTGGCGGCGTCCAGGGTGAGCAGGTCACGGACCGGCAGGCCGGCCGCGAGCGGCACCACGGTGTCCGGCCAGCCACGAACCACCCCGTTGTGGCTGAACAGCCACCGCCCCTCGGCGAAGGGCGCGGCGGCGCCGTCGAGCACCGCCATCCCGACGGTGGCCGAGCGCACCGCCGCGAGCACCGCACCGGAGCGGGTCACCGACGCGAGCTGGGCGATGGTCGGGTCGCTCCAGATCGGCTGCGCCCGCCGGTAGCGCACCGGCTCACCCTCGCCCGGGTACCAGCCGACACCGAACCCGTCAGCGTTGATGGTGCCGCCGCCGCGCATGTCCCGGGGCGCCCAGGACTGCCGCACCAACGAGTGCGGCGGGTCGAACAGGACCTCGGCCAGGGTGACCGGCGGCCCCAGATAGGCCAGGTGACGACACATCAGCGCGCCCAACCCGCCGGGCCGCCGACAACGCAGTGGATCACCGGTGCGACTCGTCGGGCCGAGCGTCGCGGGCGCAGCGGAAACCGCTGAAGATCTGCCGGCGGATCGGATGGTCCCAGTTGCGGAAGGTGCCCCGGCAGGCGGAACGGTCGGTGCCGAACGAGCCACCCCGCAGCACCCGGTAGTCGCCACCGAAGAAGACCTCCGAGTATTCGCGGTAGGGAAACGCGGTGAAGCCGGGATGCCCGTCGAACGTGCTCGACGTCCACTCCCAGACGTCACCGATGAGCTGGTGCACCCCCAACGGCGACACACCGGCCGGGTACGCGCCCACCGGCGCCGGCCGCAGGTGACGTTGGTCGAGGTTGGCGTGCGCCTCGGTGGGGTCGTCGTCCCCCCAGGGATAACGGCGCGAGCGCCCGGTCGCCGGGTCCCAACGGGCCGCCTTCTCCCACTCCGCCTCGGTCGGCAACCGCTTACCGGCCCACGCCGCGTACGCCTGCGCCTCGTAGAAGCACACGTGCACCACCGGTTCGTCGGCGCGCACCCGGCTCCACCGGCCGAAACGCTGGTAGGACCATTCGTCGCCGTCCCGACGCCAGTGCATCGGCGCCTCCAGCCCCTCCCGGAGCCGATGCGCCCAGCCGGCCGAGCTCCACCAGCGCTGATCGCGGTAGCCGTCCTCCGCGATGAACGCCGCGAACTCCCCGTTGGTGACCGGGGCGGCGTCGATGACGTACGCCGGGAGGTCGACCCGGTGCGCCGGACGTTCGTTGTCCAACGCCCACGGGTCGGTGTCGGTGCCCATGGTGAACTCCCCGGCCGGCACCAGCACCTCCCCACCGACCCGCACGGACGGCTCCGGCGGCGGCGGGGCGTGCAACACCGCCGGCCCCGAGCGCAGTTGATGGGTGGCGAGCATGGTCTCGTCGTGCTGCTGCTCGTGCTGCACGATCATGCCGAACGCGAACCCGTCGGCGACCAGCGGCCGCTCGGTGAAGGTCACCGCGTCGAGCAGATCGTGCACCTTGTCCCGGACGGTGCCCAGGTAGGCACGCGCCTCGGCCGGCGGCAGCAGGGGCAGCGCCGGGCGGTCCCGGCGCGGCTGCTTGAACGCGTCGTACAGCTCGTCGATGTCGCACCGGACCGGCTCGCGCCCCCCGACGTCGCGCACCAACCACAGCTCCTCCTGGTTGCCCACATGGGCGAGGTCCCAGACCAGCGGCGACATCAGCGGAGAGTGCTGGCGCATCAGGTCGGCGTCGTCGACCACCTCGGTCAACAACGTGGTGCGGGCACGGGCGCGCGCCAGCTCCACCGCGATCCGCTCGCGCAACCGCTCGCCGTCGACGTGCCCCATGGCGCCGGCGGGCACCGCGTCCCCCTTCACACTCACCGCGTCCCTCTCCGTTCGCGACTGCGGGGCTCGCAACCCCGGCTCACTCCTCGCGCTCACCGCGTCCCCTTCCGTTCGCGACTGCGGGGCTCGCAACCCCGGCTCACTCCTCGCGCTCACCGGTCGTCTCCCCTCTGGGCGGCGGCCAGCCGCCCTCGTACGCCTCGCTCGATGTCGTCGTGGGTGCCGGCCGGCAGGTCCAGCCGGGGCAGGGCGGTCAGGGCCAGGTCGAGCAGGGCCGCCGCGGCGGCGGCCAGCGCGGGGTCGGCCAGACCGTGCCGGGCGGCAGCCGACCAGCGGTGCGCCACCGGCGCGGCGACCGCGTACGCCCCGCGCAGCGTGCCCGGGTCGTGGAAGAGGGCGCTCAGCACCGCCAGCGGGAGCCGCCAGTCCCGGTCGGGTTGGGCGTCCAGGTAGCGCAACTCCAGGTAACCGCGCGGCCGCACCGGCGGAAAGAGGGTGCTGACGTGGTAGTCGAGGTCATCGGTGGTGGGTGGTTCCGGCAGCGCGCCGTCGAGCCAGTCGGCGAAGGTCACACCGGCCGGCGCGGTCCAGTCCGAGCCGTCCCGACGCCGGCACAGCAGCGGCGCGGCCAGCACGTACCGGATCCAGGCGGCGGTCGGGTCCTCATCGGCGTGGCCCGGCGTCCAGACCGGGCGGGTGCGGGCCGGGTCGATGGCGAGCCAGGTGGCCATCCGGGCGGAGGCCCAGCCGGTGCGCCGCCCGGCGTGTCGGGCGGCGGATGCGAACGCCGCGAGCAGCGGCGGCCCGACGGCGTGGGCCGCGGCCCAGCGGTCAGCGACCTGGTCCGGCTCACCGGCGTCCAGACAGACCTGGAGGCCGGCGGTGCTGTACATCATGGTGCGGCCGGCCGGACCGCGCCGGTCGAAGGCACCGCGCATCGCGCGGTAGCGGGGAGTTTCCAGCACCGGGCGGGGCCGTCGGTGTGGGTCGATGCCGCTGCGGCCGAGAATCAGCCCGGCGGTGGCCAGCAGGTCGGTGACCTGGGCGATGTCGGCCTCGGTGGCTCGGATCAATGCGGCGGTCGAGGCGCGGGGCGGGGTGGAGATCTCCAACTGGCCACCCGGCTCCAGCGTCACCATGCCGCCGTGCCGCAGAGGCTCGGAAGGGCTGGTGGGATCCAGTGTGACGGGGCTGTGCCGCCCCAGCGCCGCCCGCAGCCTTGTCGGATCGACGGGGCGGACGGGGTCGGCGGCGTCGTGCACGGTCCATTCCAGTTCGACGCCGGTGTGTGTCGGTGGACCGGTCTTGAAGCAGATCCGGGCGAGGTGCCGGCCTGCGGCTGCGGACTCGCGCAGAATGGCGCTGCGGTCCAGCTCGGGCGACGTCACCAACGGTCAGGCCCCCTCTCGTGTGCCGCCTTCGCGACACTGTGCCACCGTAAACCCACCCACCGACACCGTCGGGGGCGTGCACGGCGCCACCAACCTCTGTCTAACAGACGAATTTCCGACGCAGGGCGGAACAGACCGCCCCCGGCCGCCGGCCGATCACTGCGGGGTGGGGCGGCCCGAGGGTGGGGGTGGCGGGCTGACCTTCGCCGGTTCCGACCGCTTCTCCTCGGGCACCAGCCGCCGGCAGTACTCCTCGACCTGGCCGGCACTGCCCGCGGCCGTCACCAGCCTCTCGTAGGCCGGCGTTCGCAGCGCCTTGTCCCGCTGGTCGGGCTTCTTGGCCAGCCAGGAGCGGCACAGACCGTGCAACGACCCGCCAGGCGCGGTCTGCGCCGATGGTGTACCGGGGACAGGTGGCGTGCCGGGCGACGGCGGGCGGGGCGACGGGGTGCCGGCCGACGGGGTGCCCGGGGAGGACGGCGATCGACCGGGCTCGCCGGACCGGGGAGAACCCTGGCCCGGGGTTGGTGACGTGCGGGTCGGCTCCGGTGCGCCCGGGTTTGGCACCCAGTCCTGACTGACCGCGGCGAAGGCCGCACCCGCCGTCGCGGTGACGGCCACCGCACCGATCCAGGCCGCCGCGCCAGCCGTCAGACGGCGACCGCGCGGCCGGTGCGGCACCGACGGCGTCGGGTCTGCTCGGGCCGCCAGGAACGCGGCAACGGCCGCGTCCTCGCCGGCCAACTCTCGCGGGAGGCCCGGGCCGGCGGCCGCGGCGAGCAGCCGCGCCACCGGCTCGGCGAGGGCGGACCCCGGGACGGACGTCGAGGGGGTGTGGGCCTGGACCGGGGCGGTGTCGGACTTGCCATGGGCGGAGTCGAGCAGCCGGTCGGTTTCGGCATGGTCGACCCGCCGGAACGGGTTCATCGGAAATCCCCTCACGTCAGCCGTCCGCCGGCTCGGTGTGCGGCGCCCGCAGGGCTGGACTGCTGGCGGGGCGGGGCGCCGGCACCCCCTCGACACCGACGGACAACCCGGCCGGGCCCTCGCGCTCCAGCAGTGCCGCGAGCCGCCGCAGGCCCCGGTGGGCGGCGGTCCGAACGGCACCGGCCCGACGACCCAGCACACGGCCCGCGGACCCTGCGTCGAGCCCGATCACCGCCCGCAACAGGACAGCTTCGGCCTCGCGGGGAGGCAGGGTCGCGATCAGCGCCAGGGCGGTCTCGGTGCCGATCGTCTCGCTGGCCCCCTCGGCGGTGTCCGCGTCGCTGGCGAGGTCGGCGAGCGCCTGCACCGGGACGGGAAGTGACGGGCGGCGGCGCATTCGGCGCAGGTGGTCCATCGCCCGGTTGCGGGCGATGGTGACGGTCCAGGCGCGGAATTCGCCGCCAGTGAAGCTGGGCAGGTCACGGGAGATCTGCAGCCAGGTCTCGGAGGCGACGTCCTCGGCGTCCGCGCCGACCAGCGCGGTCAGATAGCGCAGCAGGCCCGGCTGGAGGCTGCGGTAGAGGAAACGGAAGGCCTCCTCGTCCCCGTTCTGTGCCGCGCCGACCGCTTCCGACAGGTCGCCGGTCATCCGCAACCCGTGCACTGCCCGGGGCGCGTCGGCCCGATCCGCCGGGCAAAGGCAGACCACGCGGTACGAGAGGACCCGCCGACCAACTCCCGCACCCGCACCGCCCCCCGCCGATCTGATCACGCCCGCTACCGGAGTGGCCGGGCGGGACGTCCGGGGCCGACGCCAGGGTGGGCGACGCGGCACGGCCGCGCGCCGAGATGGCCGGGCGGGCCCGAGCCGGGCTAACGCTAGGAGGGGGACCACCGACGAGCAAGTCGGCACCGTGTCACGGAAGAGTGACAATTATCAACCCGGCGGGACGGCGCGTTGCCGTAACAGGCAGTCGCCAGGAAGTGCGCTCTGTGCCCGACGGCGGATTTTTGCGACCATCCAGCGTTCGCATGTCGAAAGATGTCAGTTTTCGTCACACCCCGTCGCGACCTGGTCACTGAGACGCAGCGTCCACAGAGGTCAAGCCGGATGACCCGACGTGTATGACCCGATCGGCCGGCCGGCCGCGGCGCGCCGCGCGGCGCCGCTCTAGGTACGGTAATGCGGTGTTGTCATCGGAGGTCGTGCTCAGCGGTCGGTACCGCCTGGACGAACGTGTCGCCACCGGCGGTATGGGCGACGTCTGGCGTGCCTCCGACCTGGTCCTCGGCCGGCAGGTCGCGGTCAAGGTCCTGCTGCCGGCGCTGGTCTCCGACCCCGACTTCATTGCCCGGTTCCGGGCCGAGGCCCGGATCATGGCGGCGCTGCGGCACCCCGGCATCGTGCAGGTCTTCGACTGCGGCGCGGATGATCTGCCCGACGGCGGGCGGGCGGACTACCTCGTCATGGAGTTCGTCGCTGGCGAGCCGTTGTCCAAGCGGATCGAGACGGCCGGCCGGCTCGACGTGGCCGAGACGATGTCGATCGTGGCCCAGGCGGCGGCCGCACTGAACGCGGCACACCGGGGTGGCATCGTGCACCGCGACGTCAAGCCCAGCAACCTGCTGGTGCACGAGGACGGCACTGTCGTCCTGGTGGACTTCGGGGTGGCCCGTTCCACCGACATCACCAGCATCACCAGCGCCAACGCGGTGCCCGGCACCGCCCTCTACATGGCCCCCGAGCAGGCCGCCGGCCGGCCGGTCAGTGGCGCCACCGACATCTACGCGCTGGGTGCGGTCACCTACTGCTGCCTCACCGGCAGTCCCCCGTTCACCGGCGACAACCCGCTCCAGGTCGCCGTGCGACACCTGGACGACGAACCACCCGAGCTGCCGCACGACATCCCGGAGGCGGTCCGGGCCCTGGTGTCCCGGGCCCTGGCCAAGGACCCGCTCGACCGGTTCAGCAGCGCCGCGGCGATGGCCGAAGCCGCCCGGACCGCGGTCACCGGCGGCGAGCCGCCGACGGCGATGGCAGCGGCGGTCCCGTTGCGCGACGCAGGCCCGGGCACCCGCACCGACGTGCCGGCCGGCGCGGCGGTGGCGAGTGGGGCGCAGGCCGGGCGTCAGCGTCGGCGAGGCCCGCTGGTCGGTGCGGCGGCGGCCATGCTGGTCGCGCTGGTCGGGCTCGGTGCCGCACTGGGCGCGGCGCGCAACGCCGCCGATGAGGACCCGGCGGTCAATCTGCCGACCACCTCACCGACGGTGCGGCCGAGCGGGCCTCTGGACCTGCCGGCCGCGAACGAGCAGGTCGCCACCGCCGACCCGGGCCGACCCGATCGGGGCCCGGTCCCCAACACCTCCCCGTCGGCCCGGGTTTCCGCCACGCCGAGCATCCAGCCGAGCCAGACGACCACCCCGCCAACGCCGGCGCCGACGGTCACCACTGCACCGCCCAGCGATCCGCCGAAGACCAGTACGCCGAGCAACCCGCCACCCGCGCCCGATCCGACCCCCACCACGAGCCCACCGACCGCGCCGGAAGAACCGACGGGCGGCTGACCGCCCAGTCCCACCAGCACCGATATCCCCAAAACGGACTTACGTCGCCGAAGACGCCTCTAGGCTCTCTGCAGGTCATTTCCACCATCTGCCGCAGGAGCCTGGGTGAGCGCTGAAAAGCTGGTCGTGATCGGTCAGGGGTACGTCGGACTGCCGCTGGCCTTGCGTGCCGTCGAGGCCGGGCTGGACGTGGTCGGTCTCGACGTCGATGCCGATCGGGTGAAGCGTCTCGCTTCCGGTGAGTCGTTCATCGAGGACATCCCGACCGACCGGCTGGGCCGGGCGTTGAGCAGCGGCCGATACCACCCCAGCACGGAGTACACCGACGCCGAGGATTTCGACATCTGCGTCATCACCGTGCCGACCCCACTGCGCGACGGCACCCCCGACCTGAGCTTCGTCGAGCAGGCCGGCATCGGCATCGGCCCGTACGTCCGGCCGGGTTGCACGGTGATCCTGGAGTCGACCACGTACCCCGGCACCACCGAGGAGTTGCTGCGCCCGCTGTTGGAATCGGCCAGCGGGCTGACCAGCCCCGGTGACTTCCACCTCGGCTACAGCCCGGAGCGGATCGACCCGGGCAACCCGGACTGGCGGCTGGAGAACACGCCGAAGGTCGTCTCCGGTGTGGACTCGGCGTCACTGACCCGGGTGGACGAGTTCTACCAGCGCCTCGTGCACCGCACCGTGCCGGTGGACTCCACCCGCGTGGCCGAGCTGACCAAGCTGATCGAGAACACCTTCCGCCAGGTGAACATCGCGCTGATCAACGAGCTGACCATGCTCTCGCACCACCTCGACATCGACGTCTGGCAGGCCATCGACGCCGCGGAGACCAAGCCGTTCGGCTTCATGCCGTTCCGGCCCGGCCCCGGCGTCGGCGGGCACTGCCTGCCGATCGACCCGTGCTACCTGTCGTGGCAGGTCAAGCGCCGCCTCGGCCGGCAGTTCCGGTTCATCGAGCTGGCCAACGACATCAACCACGAGATGCCCGAGCACGTCGCGCAGCGGATCATGGCGGGGCTGAACCGGAGCGGCCGGGCCGTCAGCGGCGCACGACTGCTGCTGCTCGGTCTGGCGTACAAGAAGAACACCGGCGACATGCGGGACTCCCCCGCGGTCGACGTGGCCCGCCGCCTGCAGGCCCTCGGCGCCGAGGTCCACGCGGTGGAGCCGTACGCCGAGCCGCACCAGATCCCGGCCGGCGTCACAGTGGTCGGGCTCTCGGAGCGGGAGGTGAGCGCCGCCGACGGGGTGGTGGTGGTCACCGACCACGACAGCATCGACTACGACCTCGTGGTGCGGCACGCCCGCTACGTCTTCGACACCCGCAACCGGTGCGTCGGCCCGATGGTCGAACGCCTGTAGACCCGGCACCGCTGGCCGGTCCCGCCGCTGGGGAAGATGGCGGGGCCGGCCGGCGGATGTCCGTTCGGGTCGCGCGCGGCCGGGACCGCGTCGGTCACTGGTCGGCGAGCGCCTCGACGACCGGGCGGGACAGCGCCCGGCGGGCGGGCAGCACCGAGGCGAGCAGGGCGGCCAGGACCGCGACGCCGAGGGTCAGCCCGAGCTGGCCGAGCGGCAGCACCACGTGGAAGTCCCCGCCGAGGCGGGTCAGCAGTGCCATCGCGGAGGCGCTGACCCCGGTGCCCAGTCCCACCCCGAGCACCGCGCCGACCAGCGCCATCAGCACCGCCTCGATGGCGAGCACCGCCCGCATGCGCCCTCGGGTGAGCCCGACCGCCCGCAGCACGGCGTTCTCCCTGGTGCGCTCGACCACCGACAGGCTCAGCGTGTTCGCCACACCGACCAGGGCGATCACCACGGCCAGGCCGAGCAGCGCGGTGACGAGGACGAGCAGCATGTCAACGGTGCCGGTCAGCATCTTCTTGTACGCCCCCTGGTCCATCAGGTTCACCGTCGGGTAGCGGCCCAGCACCGCCTCGATCGCGTCCCGGGCCCGTTCGGCGCTCACGCCGGTGGCGGGGTCGATCTCGGCCAGGTAACCGCGCTGGGCGGGGAAGAGCGCGGCGAAGTCCTCGTCGGCCATGTCGATGACGTGCCCGACGGGCGCGCCGTCGGAGCGAGTGTCGTCGGTGACCACGGCGGCCACCCGGAACGACCGGCCCTGGACGGTCACCGGCGAGCCGATCTGCCAGCCGCGGGCCTGCGCCAGCTCACGATGGACCAGCACCTGCCCCGGCCCGACCCGGCCGGCGTCGCCGGCGAGCACCCGCTCCAGCGTCCGGCCGACCAGCGCCGGGTGGGCCGCGCGGATCTCGACGTCGGCGACGACCGTGCTGCGCTGCTCGTGCACCACACCCAACTCGGGGCGGGCGGCAAGCTCACCGGCGAGCGCGCCAGGCAGATCCTGACCGATACCGCTGACCACGAAGTCGGTCCCGATCTGGGCGTCCACGCTGCGTTCGATGCCGTCCTTGGTGCTGCGGGCGCCGACCATGAACGCCGACACCAGTCCGATCCCGATCACCAGGGCGGTAGCGGTCGCGGCGACGCGCCGCGGGTTGCGGACCGTGTTGGCGACCGCCAGCGCTCCGGTCGCCCCGAGCACGCGCCGTGCCGGCCAGCCGAACACCCGGGCCAGGGCCGGAACGAGCACCGGTCCGAACAGGACGATCCCGAAGAAGGCCAGCACCCCGCCGCCGGCCACCAGGATCAGTTGGCCGGCGCTGGCGGCGCCGACCAACGCCGCGACCCCGATGGCCAGCACCACCGCGCCGAGGGTCAGCCGTACCCGGCCAGCACTCCGGGCGGGCTGCACCGCGGCATCGGTGAGAGCGGCCACCGGGGCGACCCGCGTCCCCCGCCAGGCCGGCAGCAGGGCGGCGCACACGGTCAGCGCGGTACCCAGCAGCAGGCCGGTCAGGACTGTCGAACCGGACACGGTCAGGCCACCGGCGACCGGCACGTCCAGTCGGGACATCACCAGCCCCATCCCGCCGGCGAGGCTCACCCCGAGTAGCACCCCGAGCGCGGAGGCGACCAGCCCCAGCACTGCCGACTCCAGCACGGCGGCCCGGAAGACCTGCCCGCGGGTCGCCCCGATCAGGCGCAGCAGCGCGGTACGCCGGGTGCGCTGGGCCAGCACGATCGCGAAGGTGTTGGCGATCACGAAGCCCGCCACCGCCACGGCGACCCCGACGAAGATCAGCAACAGCATCCGGAACTGGTCCACATTGCGCACCGCGTCCTCGACGGCCTCGTCGAGGATCTGCTGGCGACTCTTCACTGTGGCTTCGGCGCCCGCCGCGGCGCGCACACGGTCGGTCAGCGCCGAGACGGAGGCCCCAGGTCGGGCCGCCACCAGAATGCGGCCGTAGCCGCGCTCGCCGGTGAGTGCCAGCGCGTCCGGCCCGACCATGCCGACGAACGGACCGCCGACGTCGCGGGCGGTGCCAGCCACGTCGACGGTGCCGACCAGGGTGTACGGGCGGGCCGGGCCACCGGAACCGCCGACGCGGACCGGCGTGCCGAGCACGAAGCCCTCCTTGGCGACCGTCGGCGCGTCCAGCACCACCTCCCCGGCACAATCGGGCAGTCGGCCGGCGACCACGTCGTACGAGCGCAGGGCGTCCTCGGTGGGAATGGCGGCGAGCACGGTGAAGCCGAGCACCGGGCGGCCGTCGACGCCGACGACTCCGGCGGTGTTGGTCAGCTCACCGGCTGCGGCGGCCACCCCGTCGACCGCGCGCACCTCATCGACCAGGGTCGGGGGCAGCAGCTCACGGCCGGCCGAGTAGACGCCCAGGTCGGTGTGGCGGTCGAAGGTGCCGGCCCGCTCGTAGGTGCCGGCGCGCATCCCGTCGACGAAGATCATGGTGCCGGCGACGAACGCGACACCGAGCACGACGGCCAGCGCGGAGAGCAGCATGCGCAGCGCTTCGGCACGCAGCGAGCGCAGGGTCAGGCGGATCAAGCGGGGCTCCCGGTGCAGGTGGCGGATCGGACCCCTCCGACGCTATGGCCGGTGTCGGTCCGTCCATCTCCACCTGTGCGCTCGACCTGCGTGCGTCCCGGGTCGCGGTGCACACGTCGGCCGCTACGACCCAGGTCGTACGCGGGGTCACCCCCCGGGTGTGACCAGCCCGCTCTCGTACGCCAGGACCACCGCCTGGACCCGGTCACGCAGCTGGAGTTTCGCCAGGATCCGCCCGACGTGGGTCTTGACCGTCGCCTCGGCCACGTGCACCCGGGCGGCGATCTCCGCGTTGGACAGCCCCTGGGCGACCAGCAGCAGCACCTCCCGTTCCCGGTCGGTGAGCTGCGTCAGCCGGGGGTCGGCGCTGGGACCGGCGCCGAGTTGCCCGGCGAAACGGTCCAGCAACCGCCGGGTGATCGACGGGGCCACCACGGAGTCGCCCTGGGCGACCACCCGGATCGCGGCGAGCAGTTCCTCCGGTGGGACGTTCTTGAGCAGGAACCCGCTCGCGCCGGCCTGGGGGGCCGCGAACGCGTCGGCCTCGGTGTCGAAGGTGGTCAGGACCAGCACCCGGGGCGGGCCGGCGGGCCGGTCGGCGCAAAGCCGCCGGGTCGCCTCCACCCCGTCCATGGTCGGCATGCGGATGTCCATCACGACGACGTCCGCCTCGGTGCGGGCGAGCACCCGCAGGGCGTCCGCGCCGTCGATCGCCTCGCCGACCACCTCCAGGTCGGGCTGGGAGTCCAGCACCATCCGGAACCCGGCGCGGACCAGCGCCTGGTCGTCCACGATCACCACCCGGATCGTCATGCCGCGATCACCTCCGTTGCCGGCTCAGACGGTAGCGGTAGCCGCACCTCGACCTGCCAGCCCCCGACTGGCCGGGGGCCGGCGGTGAGGCTGCCGTCGTACACCGTCACCCGCTCCCGCATGCCGAGCAGACCGTGACCACCCGACGGCGTGGGGCTGACCAGCGGGCGGCCCTGGCCGTTGTCGACCACCCGGACGACGACGGCCTCGGCGGTGTAGGCCAGACAGACCTCCACACCGGCGCCGACGCCGGCGTGCTTGAGCGCGTTGGTCAGTGCCTCCTGCACCACCCGGTAGACGGTCAGCTCCAGGCCCGGGGGCAGGGCCGGCGGCGCGCCGGTGACGGTGCTGCGGATGCGCAGCCCGGCGTCGCCGAACCGGGTCAGCAGGTCGGGCAACTCGGCCAGGGCCAGGCGCCGGTGCTCCGGGTCGGCGGCCACCACGAGCCCGTCGGCCCCATCGGCGCCGCCGCCCGGGCCGGCGTCGCGCAGGACGCCGACCAGCCGGCGCATCTCCTCCAGTGCCTGGCGGCCGGTGTCCGCGACCACCTTGACGGCGGTGCGCGCCTGGGCGGGGTCACGGTCGAGCATGAACCGGGCACCGTCCGCCTGGACGATCATCACCGCCATGCTGTGGGCGACCACGTCGTGCAGCTCACGCGCGATCCGGGTGCGCTCCTCGGCGACCGCCGCCCGGGACTCGGCCTCCCGTTCGCGTTCCAGGGTCATGGCCCGTTCCTCCAGGCTGAGCACGTAGAGCCGGCGGGTCCGCACGTTCAGCGCCACCAACCACACCGCGCCGGTGACCAGCGCGTACCACAGCGCGGTGATCCACCACTGGACGACGTGGGGGGTCTGCGCGGCGGCGAGTAGCACACCGACGGCGGCGACCGCGCCGGCCACCACGCCGTCGCGGAGCCGTTCGCCGTACTTCACCACGCTGTAGAGCGCGATCAGGACGGCGATGTCGTAGACGAGCGGGCCCCACCCGGCGATCACCTGGACCAGGGCGAGCGCCGCGACCACCACGGTCACCGCGCTCGGGTGGGTGCGGCGCAACACCAGCGCCGCCGCCATTGCCACACCGACCAGGGTGGCCGCCCAGCCGCCGGGCTGGTTCACCGCCGCGGTCAGGCTGACGAGCGCCACCAGGGCGGACACGGCCACGTCGAAGGCGACGCCGCGCAACGGCCGACCGAACATGGTGCGTCTCACGGTCACCCAGCGTACGTGCCGGGAGGCCGGGCTCAGCCCCCGAGGACCTCACGCATGCGGTCGATCTCGACGGTCTGCTCGGTGGCGACCGAGTTGGCGAACTCGTTGAGCGTCAGGTCGGAACCGACCTTGAGCAGGTTGGTGGCCATCTCGATGGCGCCCTCGTGATGCTCGGTCATCATCCGCACGAAGAGCCGGTCGAAGTCCGCGCCACGGGTCGCGGCGAGCTGCCGCATCGCCTCGGGCGTCTGCATGCCACGCATGGTGCCGTGGTCGTGCCCCTGGACCTCCGCCGGGAGCCCGCGAGTCTGGAGCCAGCCCCGCATCATGCCCATCTCCGGCCCCTGGCTGGCGCGAATGCGGTCGGCGAGCGCGCGGATGTCGGGGTCGGCGGCCCGGTCGGGGGCGAGTTCCGCCATCGCCAGAGCCTGCGCGTGGTGCGGGATCATCATCCGCACGAACCAGACGTCCAACGAGTTGTGCGGCGCCGGGCCGGCGTCGCGGACCTCGTGGGCCGCGCGGGTGGTCGCCGACTCACCCGGACGACCGGGCGCGATGACGGTCAGGTCGGTGGGCACGGGGCTGGCGGAGGGCGACGCGGGGGGTGCCGAGGTGGCGGGCGCGGAGGCCGGCCGCGCGGCCCCCGTTGCGGTGTCGTCCCCGGAGCGGATCACGATGAATGCCACCAGCGGCAGCACAAGCGCCAGTGTGACGATCGCCAGGGTTCGTGCGCGCCGGTTGGTCATGGGCAACTCCCTGGGGTCGAGGTCATCGCGATGTTATCCATTGAAGAAGACACTTTCATGTGACACAGATCACATCGACGTTCTTCTCCGGACGGTAAGGTGTCGACCATCGTCTTCCCCTTGCGAAGGGCCTCGCCGATGATCAGACTCCACAAGCCACGGTTACGACAACTCCGCATCGTGGCGCTCGCCGCGACCGGTTTCCTCGTCGCCGGCGTCCTCGTCGCCCCGGCGAGCAACGCCCAGGTGGTGCCCCAGGCGGCGCCAGCTGCCGCCCCCACCAACACGATCCCCGGCGTCGACGAGATCGTGAGCAGCCCCAACCTGCGTCAGATCGCCAACGTGCCGAAGGTCGCCCCACTGGACGCGACCAACAGCGACATCGCCTTCCAGGGCAAGTACGCCTTCGCGGGCAACTACAACGGCTTCGTCATCTACGACATCTCGCGGCCGAGCGCGCCAACGGTCGTGTCCCGGGTGCTCTGCCCGGGGTCGCAGAACGACATCTCCGTCCACGGTGACCTGCTGTTCCTCTCCACCGACTCGTCCCGCAGCGACGACTCCTGCAACAGCACCACGCAGGGGGCGGACGTGAAGGAGTCCTGGGAGGGCATCAAGGTCTTCGACATCAAGGACAAGGCAAACCCGCGGTACATCAAGTCCGTCGAGACGGCCTGCGGCTCACACACCCACACCCTGGTGCCGGGCAAGAGCGGCAAGACGGTCTACCTGTACGTCTCGTCGTACAGCCCGCGGGCCGAGTTCCCGGACTGCCAGCCGCCGCACGACTCGATCTCCATCATCAAGGTGCCGGTGAAGAAGCCGACCGACGCCGCGGTGATCGCAGCCCCGAACCTCTTCCCGGACGGCGGTTTCCCGGGCAGTGAGACCGGCTCGGCGACCACCGGCTGCCACGACATCACCGTCTACCCGGCCAAGGACCTGGCCGCCGGCGCGTGCATGGGTGACGGCATCCTGCTCGACATCAAGAACCGCGAGAAGCCGCGGGTGATCAACCGGGTCCGCGACACGGTCAACTTCGCGTTCTGGCACTCGGCCACCTTCAACAACGCCGGCACCAAGGTGATCTTCACCGACGAGCTGGGTGGCGGCGGCGCCGCGACCTGCAACGAGGCCGTCGGACCGACCCGGGGCGCGGATGCCATCTATGACATCAGTGGTCGCGGTGACGCTCGGAAGATGAACTTCCGCAGCTACTACAAGATCCCCCGCAACAACTCCGACACCGAGAACTGCGTGGCGCACAACGGCTCGCTGATCCCGGTGCTCGGTAAGGACATCATGGTCCAGGCGTGGTACCAGGGTGGCATCTCGGTCTGGGACTTCACCGACTCGGCCAAGCCGAAGGAGATCGCCTTCTGGGAGCGCGGTCCGCTGTCGGCCGACAGGCCCGTCGGTGGTGGCACCTGGTCCGCGTACTACTACAACGGCCACATCTACTCCAACGACATGGTGAAGGGCCTGGACGTCCTGGAGCTGAACGACTGGCGTACCTGGACGGCCAACCTGACCCGCTACAAGGAGCTCAACGTGCAGACCCAGCCCAGCTACCTGGGCTGGTAGGCACCGAAGCACGAAACCGGGCCCGGCCCCTGATCCTCGGGGGCCGGGCCCGGCCGTGTTCGGGCAGGTCCGCCCGGTCTGTCTGGTTCCCCCGCACCGGGCCACCTCGCCCGGCCGACCGCGCTCCCCCGGCGATGGTGGGGCTGGTCACGACGGCGGTGCCAGCGCGGGCGGCAGACCGACCGTCATGCGAACGTCGTCAGACGTGAAGCTTGCCGCCGTCGCCGATGCGCCGCCCGCACCACCCGAGCCGACCAGGCGCTGGCGACCCCACCCGCTGGACCTGGTCGCGGTCGTCCTCGCCGTGGTCGGCGCGGCCTGCGCACTGAGCGGGCTGCTGCCCCGCGCGGAGACCACCGCGACACTGCACCGGATCCTGCCGCTGCTGCTCTTCCTCGGCACCGTGATCGTGCTCGCCGAGCTGACCGCCGTCGCCGGCGTCTTCGACGTGCTGGCCAGCCGGCTGGCCATCGCCGCCCGGGGCCGGTGGGCTGCCCTGTTCCTGCTCTGCGGCGGGCTGGCCACGGTGACCACCCTCGTGCTCAACCTCGACACCACCGCAGTGCTGCTCACCCCCGTGCTGCTCGCGCTGGCCCGCAACCTGCGCGTCCCCGCCGCCCCGCTCGCGGTCACCACCGTCTGGCTGGCGAACACCGCCAGCCTGCTGCTGCCCGTGTCGAACCTGACCAACCTGCTGGCCGCCGATCGGGTCGGACTGACACCGCTGGCGTACGCCGAGCGGATGGCGCTGCCGCAGCTCGCCGCGGTGGCGGTCACCATGGTGCTGCTCTGGTACGCCTGGTGGCGGCGCGAGCGGCCGATCGGGGGACGGTTCGTTGCGCCGGCCCGGCACGTACCGGCCGATCCGGTGCTGCACCGCACCGCGCTCGCCGGCTGCCTGCTCTTCGTCGCCGGCATCGTCGCCGGGGTGGAGATCGGGCTCGCCTCCACCGTCGCGCTCGCGCTGGTGCTGCTCGGCTTCGTGGTCCGGTCCCCCGCCACGTTGCGCCCCGGGCTGGTGCCGGTGCGGCTGCTGCTCTTCGTCACCGGCCTGTTCCTGGTCGTGCAGACCCTCGGCCGGCACGGGCTGGACGACCTGGTGGGCAACCTGCTGGGCACCGACGGCGGGGCGCTGGGCGCGCTGCGCGCGGGCGGCACCGGCGCTTTGCTGTCCAACGCGGTGAACAACCTCCCCGCCTACCTGGCCGGGGAGTCGGTGCTACCGGCTGGCGACCACACCCGTCTGCTGGCCCTGCTGATCGGCACCAACATCGGCCCGCTGGCCGCCCCCTGGGCGTCACTGGCCACCCTGCTGTGGTTCGAGCGGTGCCGGGCCGCCGGGGTGAGGGTGCCGGTGACCCGGTTCGTGGTGACCAGCACGGTGCTCGCGGTCACCGGCACCCTCGCCGCCGTCGGCGCGCTGCTGCTGGTGAGCTGAGCGACCGGGCGCGGACAGCAGGGCCAGGGTCACCCGGTCGCCCGCCGCACGACGAACATGAGGCAGCCGTACACCACGTTGCGGCTGTGCAGCTCACGGGCCGTCGGGTCGGCCAGCAGCTCGGCGATCACCCCCTCCGGGTCCGTGCCGTCGTGCAGCCGGCCGCCGCAGATGCGGCCCTGCCGGTCGTACGCCCGAAGGACCTGGGGTCGCCCCCGCCAGGCCGGCGGGTGCCCGCCCGCCGGGTCCGGGCCGGGGCAGGCGGTGGCGTGCGCGAAGACCGGTCCGATCTCCCGGTACGGGCCGGCGGCGCCCGGCGGCGCGTACCCGAAGAGCAGCAGCTCCTCATCCTCGTCGGCATCGCGCAGACAGCAGCGCAGGGCTTCGCCGCCACCGGCTCGGAGCGACTCGACGGGCCGGTCGGCAGCGTCCCGGCCGGTCCGGCGGACGGTGTCGAGCGCGGCGGCCGGCAGGGCGTGGACGCGGAACGTGGTGCTGTTCGTCATCGGTCCAGCCTGGCGCGGTGACGGCGGGAGTGCTGGCGGCGATCGGACCTGACGTTGGGCCGCGGTCACTCAGTCCCGGTGGACGGCGAGCTGGAGTTCGGTGACGCCCTTCTCCGGGGCGTCCGGGCAGTAGTCGAGGTACACCTCACGGGCGAACCCGTCGGTGCGGTAGCCGTTGTCCTCGATCCACCGGGCGAGGACCTGCATGCTCTCCTCCACGTCGTCCATTGCACCGTGGTGGATGATCGTCGCGGCGGTGCGCACCGCGGGCAGGTCCACCACCGCGACGTCGGAGGCGGCCTCCGCCCCGACCCCCACGGTCACCCCGGCGTGCACCACCACCGCGTCGCCGTCGTCGCCGGGGGCCGGCTCGTACCAGGCGATGCTCGGCCCCGCCGGCGTGATCCCCGCGCCGGCCAGCCGACGGAACAACTCCGGGTAGAGCGGTTGGATCACCGGGCCAATGTCCTCGCCCTGGTAACTGGGCGCGACAGCGGTCAACTCCGCGACGCGGACCGGCACGATCTCCTTGAGTACGACCTCCTGGGTGGTCATCCGACCCTCCGACTCGATCAAACGGAGCCTCGCCTCGACGGCCGTCAACCGGGCGGTGTCGGCGGCCAGCTGTTCCGCCAGTTGGCTGCGGCGCAGCCGCAGCATGCCGCGCAGCTCGGCCACGTCAACGGCGTCGTCGACGATCGCGCGCACCTGTTCGAGGGTGAGGCCCAGCTCCTTGAGGGCGATCACCCGGTTGAGCCGGCGCAGCTGGTCGGCCCGGTAGAAGCGGTAACCGGTGTGCGGGTCGACGCTGGCGGGGCGCAGCAGGCCGATGCTGTCGTAGTGGCGCAGCATCCGCACCGACACGCGGCCGAGTCTGGCGAAGTCTCCGATGGTGAACATGGTCCCTCCACGCTCGTCCCTGACACCGTGTCAGAGTCAAGCGTGGCCCGCGGGGCGGTTCAGCGGCGGGCCGGGCGCGGGCCGACCAGCCGACGGACCATCGGCGCGGCGTTCCACTTGGCCGCGCCGACCAGGTCGCGGGCGTGTTCCAGGACCGTGTAGTCGGGCCGGGTCAGCCCGTCGGCGATGGCCCGGTCCAGGTCGTTGCCGCAGCGGCTCAGGACACTGTCGAAGTCCCGGCGGACCGGCTCCTGCAGGTCGTAGCCGAACGAGCGGTGCAGCCGGGCGAAGAGCGGCTTGTACAGCCGCACCCGCTCGTGCAACCCCGACGAGTACGACATCGGGTTCTTCGGGCGGCGCAGGATGTAGTCGGGCAGCACGTCGGCGAACGCCCGCCGGACGATCCACTTCTCCTGCCCGTGGCGCAGCTTCAGATCCAGCGGCAGCCGCATCGCCAGCTCCACCACACTGAGGTCGAGGAACGGCAACCTCGCCTCCACCCCGTGCCCCATGGCGGCCCGGTCGACGCGCTGCAACTCCGTACGGCACAGATTGCGGATGCGGTGCAGGAACAGTCGGCGGGCCGCGGCCGGGCCGACCTGGTGATACATCCGGTAGCCGCCGAACAGCTCGTCGGAGCCGTCGCCGGTGAGCACCACCTTGATGCCCAGGTCACGGAGCCGTCGGAAGATCGGCACCGAGACGACGGCGTTGATGATGTCGCCGTACTCGGTCAGCTCGGAGATCCGGATCGCCTCGCGGACGTCGGCGAGCCGGATGTCGCGCGGACGCAGCTCGACCACCACGTGCGGCACGTCGAGGTCGGCGGCGAGCCGCCGGGCGTACGCCACGTCGGGGCTGTCCGCAGCGCCGACGGTGACCGCCACGCAGTCCGGGTGGATGTCGCGCACCTGCCGCAGGGTCAGCGAGCTGTCCAGCCCACCGGAGAGCACCACCCCGACGGTCAGGTCGGTTTCCACCCTCATCCGGATCGAGTCGCTCAGCGCGGCGCGGACGAGCAGGGCGGCCTCGTCCGGGTCGTCGATGATCGGCAGGCCGTCGCCGATGGTGAGCAGGTCGACGTACGGGTTCAGCCGCACGTGCCCGTCCGCCTCGGCCCAACCGTGGTGCCCGGGCGGCACCTCGGCGATCGGGGCACCGTGCCCGACGAGTGCCTTGACCTCGGAGGCGAGGTGCAGGCAGCCGGGCCGGCGGGACCAGTACAGCGGCTTGACCCCGATCGGGTCGCGGGCCAGGTACGTCCGGCCGGTGGCCCGCTCGACGACCGCGAAGGCATACTCGCCGCGCAGCCGCGTCACCGCCGCCTCGCCCCACTGCTGGAACGCGGCGAGCAGCACCTCGGTGTCGCTCTCGGTGCGGAATGCCTGCCCGAGGCGGGTCAGTTGGGCGCGCAGCTCCCGGTAGTTGAAGATCTCGCCGTTGAAGCAGAGCAGCCAGCGCTCGTCGGTCGAGGTCCACGGCTGCACCGCCCGGTCCCGGTCGACGACACGAAGCCGGCGGGTGCCGGCGAGCAGGCCGTTCTCGGACCGGGTCTCGGTGACCTCACCGCGGGGGGCCAGGACGGCGAGCATCCGCCGGAACGTCGCCGGGTCGGCCTCGGGGCCGATGCTCAACGCGATGCCGCACACCGGGGTCAGACCCCCATCTCGGCCTCGTAGGCCCGGCGCAGGCGACGCCGGGCGGT
The DNA here is from genome assembly GCF_018070425.1 of Micromonospora sp. C81. NCBI lineage: Bacteria > Bacillati > Actinomycetota > Actinomycetes > Micromonosporales > Micromonosporaceae > Micromonospora > Micromonospora sp. C81. The sequence goes on along the minus strand of NZ_JAGPXS010000031.1, from coordinate 7,597 downwards.
GGGCGCGAGACACAGGTGCCAGGCCTGGCCCTCGTCGATCACGTTCAGCTCCCCGGCTCGCTGCCTGTTCAGCAGCACCTCCGCGAGGGTGTCCCGCGCGCCGAAGCGCTCGAACCAGGCCAGCTCGACGTCGACGGAGTAGCCGAGGCAGTGCCCGCTGGGCAGCATCGCGGCGTACCCCAGGCGGCGCAGCCGGTGCTGGTGCTCGGCGCTGCGGACCAGGCTGGTCACCCACAGCGGCGGGGTGGCCGGCGGCGCGGCGGCGGCGAACTCGCGTGCGATGTCGTTGAGCAGCGCCACCACCTCGCGTCGTGCCCGACGGAACAGCAGCCCCGCCGTACGCGGGGTGAGGTCCGGTCGCAGCCGCCGACGCAGCCCGCGCGCGGCCCGGCCCAGCATGGTGGCGGGCTGCTCCTGGTAGCGGAAGCCCAGCAGGTCGCGGCGGCGCAGCCACTCCAGGTCGACCAGTTCGGCGCTGCCGTTGACCTGGTCGTCGGTGAGGAACGTCGGGGCGTCCTGCCACCACAGCACGTCGATGCGGGAGAGCAGGTAGATCCGGACCAGCGCGGTGAGGTCACGCGCCGAGGTGCGGTCGTTCGGCTGGTAGCGGGCCATCTCCAGCAGCAGCGTCTCGCGGGCGCCGATCAGCCCCTGCGGGGTGGCGTCGAGGACGTCGGCGAGCGCCGGCTCACGCAGTCGTTCGTCGATGAGCACCTGTCGAGCCCGGGTGCTCGACGCGTCGGCCAGCGCGCCCACCTCGACCAGCAGCTCGGCGACGGCTGTCCGGTAGGCGGCGAGGTCCGGCTCGGGGGCGGGAACGCGGCGGGGAGTCGCGCCGGGGGGCCGGCGGCGTGCCGGCGCGGTGGGCGACACGGGCGAACCGGGTTGCTGTCCCGGGCTACGGCTGGGCACACGCATGACGGGGTCCCTTCTCCGGTCACGACACTGGGTGGTTCGCCCTGTAACACACCGTAATTGCCGAGACCGGAGTGGACCGAACAATCCTCCTATCTACTCCTAAGGGAGCCGACCGTCCGGTTGGACACCGGCTCTCGGCGGCACCAGGCCCTGCACCTCGGCGTACGACGGCAGCCCTTCCGTCGTCGCGAGCCCGCCGGCGCGTACCTGGTCGGCGGCGGCGAGCGCGGCGGCCAGCGCCACCCGGAACAGCAGGGAGCCGGTGCTGACCCGGGCAACCCCCGCGGCGGCCAGTTCGTCCAGTCCTGGTCCGCCCGGCTGGTACAGCGCGTTCACCGGGGCGTCGATCCGCCCGGTGAGCACGCGCAGCGTGGCCGGGTCGACGATGCCGGGCACGAAGATCCCGTCGGCGCCGGCGGCCCGGTAGGCGTGGGCCCGGGCGAGAGTCTGCGGCAGCGGGTCGTCCACCCCCAGCCACCAGGTGTCGGTCCGGGCGTTGACGAACAGGTCCGGCACCGCCGCCTTCACCGCCGCGACCTTGGCGGCGACGCACTCCGGCTCGGTGAGGGTGCCGTCGGCACGCCCGTCCTCCAGGTTGATACCGACCACGCCGAGCCCGGCCAGCTCCGCCACGTACCCGGCGACCACCGCCGGATCATCGCTGAACCCGGCCTCGATGTCGACGCTGAGCAGCACCGGCAGGTTGGCCAGCCGGCGGGCCAGGGCCAGGGTCTCCTGCGCGGTGGCCGCGGTGCCGTCGGGTCGGCCCGCCGCCGCGGCGACCCCGAGGCTGGTGGTGCCGATCGCCGGGTGGCCGCGCGCGGCGAGCGCCGCCGCCGAGGCGTGGTCCCAGGCGTTCGGCAGCAGCAGGGGTCGGCCGGTGTGGTGCAGGGCGCGGAAGTCGGCACGGTGGTCGGTCATCGGATGCTCACCTCCAGGTTCGTCGGGACACGCAGGGTCGGGTGCGGCTCGTGGCGCAGGTCGGCTCGGAGACGCCGGCAGCGTGCGCGCAGCACGTCGAACACCCCGGCGGCCAGGGCCAGGGCGTGCCGGTCGCCGGGGCAGCCGCGCTCCCCCGCCCCGAAGGTCAGCAGACCCGCACCGGGCCGACCGGGCCGGAACGCCGCCGGCTCGCAGAACACCCGCGGGTCACGGTTGGCGGCGTCGAAGCGCAGCAGCACCGGGCTGCCCGCCGGCAGGTCCCGCCCACCCAGGCGTACCCCGGCGGTGGTGACGCGCCGGGTCGCCCGCACCGGCGGGTCGAGCCGCAGCACCTCGGCCAGCATCGCGCCGGTCTCCGCGGGTCCGGGCACACCGCCTGGCAGGCCGCCGAGCGGTGGCAGCAGGTGGTGGGCGGCGGCACCGATCAGACCGGCCGTGGCGTCGCACGCCTGGACCAGCAGGCCGATCAGGTTCGCCCGTACCTCCGGCGTGGCCGGCGGCGCGAGCGCCAGCAACGTCGCGACAGCCTGGTCGGCCCGCCGGGCCAACGCAGGATCAACCCCCGGGTGGTACGCGGCAGCGACGACAGCGACCGCCGTCCCGGCGGCTGCCGGATCGGCGAGGCCGAGCCGACCGGCCAGCACCCGCAGCGGCACCGGCCGGGCCACGTCACGCGTCACGTCGAGGCGGTCGCCGGCTCGGTCCAGGACAGCGACGGTCAGCCGGGCCGCCTCGTGCCGCAGCTCGTCCGGGTCCAACTCGGTCAGGGCGCTCACCACGACCGCCCGGCGCTCGGCGTGCTGCTGCGGTGGGCTGAACCGGCTGACCGAGGCGCGCAGCCAGGCGAGCGTGCCGGGCGGGCCGCTCTCGACGGCCGGCACCCGGAAGGCCGGGTCGGTGAGCGCCGCCCGCACGTCGACGTGCCGTGTCACCCACCAACCGCGCTCCGGTTCGAACGAGGGCGGGCCGCAGTCCGGCGTTCCGGGAGCGGGAGCGATGTCAGGCCAGCTGTCAGTCACGGCCCGACCGTAGAACCCGAACCCTTCGCTCCCCACCGAACAGTCAAGCCCGCACCGCGCCGCGCGAGGGCGGCCGCTGGCGGGGTGGGCGGTGGGTCAGGCTCGGCCACTGGTGGGTGTCGGGGGCGACGTGGGGGTGAGGGTGTCGTCCGGGACGTGCAGGGTCTCGGCCAGGGCGACGCGACCGATCGGGGTGAGACGGATCGCGCGGCCGGCGCCCTGGGTGAGCCAGCCCAGGTCGGTGAAGCGGCGGCACAGTGCCGCCCCGAGCGCCCCGGCCAGGTGCGAGCGGCGTTCGGTCCAGTCGAGGCAGTCGCGGACCACCGGGCGGCGGGCGGTGCGCAGCACCTGCACGGGTACGCCCAGGTCGGCCGCCCACGCCCACCCGTCGGCGGTCAGCGCCAACCCGCTGGACCGGTCCAGCCGTCCGTCGGCCAGCAGCGCGTCGTACATCAGCACACCGAGGCGCCCGGCCAGGTGGTCGTAGCAGGTCCGGGCGTACGCCAGAGCGGCGCTCGCGGTGGCGGCCCGCAGCGACCCGACCGGCGCGGGTGGGGTCGGCGCGTGCCCGGCCAGGTCCTCGATCAGCTGGGCCACCGACGGCCCGGCCAGCCGCAGGTAGCGGTGCCGACCCTGCCGTTCCTCGACCAGCAGCCCGCCCCGGACCAGCCGGGTGAGGTGGTCGCTGGCCGTCGACGGGGCGACCCCGGCGCGGCGGGCCAACTCCCCGGCGGTCCACGCCCGGCCGTCGAGCAGCGCGAGGCAGATGCCGGCCCGGGTGCCGTCGGCCAGCAGCGCGGCGAGTTCGGCCATTCCCCGGCCCTCGGTGCCAGCACTCATGGCCCCATCATCGCCCCGGCCACCGGCACGCTGAGCGGCCGGGTGCGGCACGCGGGTACGCGAGACCGCAGGCGTCGATCTCTTTACAACGTTGTATCCATCGTTGTAGAAACGAGGGCACGACCCCACGCCCACTCCCCCGAGGCAGGTCCACATGCGACACCTTCGCCGCGGCGGCGCGCTCGCCGCCGCGCTCGGTCTGATCCTGGCCACGTTGGCGCCCCCACCCGCCGCCGGCTCCGGCGGTCCGTCCCGCTACGACAATCCGATCTCGGTCGGGGTGGGCGACACGTTCGCCGACCCGGTCATCGTGCGCGGCGACGACGGCTTCTGGTACGCCTACGGCACCACCGACCCGCTGCGCGAGGGCGAGCACGAGTTCCTCCGGGTGCCCACCGCCCGCTCGGCCAACCTGGTCGACTGGGCGTACGTCGGGGACGCGTTCGGTCCGGAGCAGCGGCCACCGTACGCGGCGCCCGGTGCGGCCTTCTGGGCACCTGACGTGCGCCGCGTCGGCGATCGGTGGGTCATGTACGTGACGGTCACCGACACCACCGTCTCCGCCGAGGGCAGCGACTACGCCATCGGCGCGGCCACCGCACCCACCCCGACCGGCCCGTGGACCTTCGCCGCGCAACCCGTGGTGGCCCCCCGCCCCGGCGGGGGCGGCGGCTATCTGTGGACCATCGACCCCAGCCAGTTCACCGACATCGACGGCCGGGGCTACCTCTACTACGGCAGCTACTACGGCGGCATCTCGGTCACCGAACTCAGCGCGGACGGGCTGACGGCCGTGGGCACACCGACGCAGGTGGCGATCGACAACAAGTTCGAGGGCAGCTACGTGCTGCGCCACGACGGCTGGTACTACCTGTTCGCCTCCACGGCCAACTGCTGCGCCGGCCCGGCCACCGGCTACTCCGTCCAGGTGGGACGCGCACGCAGCCCGCGCGGCCCGTTCACCGACCGCGACGGCGTCGCGCTGACCGCGTCCCGGGCGGGTGGCACGCCGGTGCTGACCCAGAACGGCAACCGGTGGATCGGCACCGGGCACAACGGCTTCCTCACCGACCTGACCGGTCAGGACTGGATCGTCTACCACGCGATCGACCGCGCCGACCCGTACCTCGACGAGCCGTTCGGCATCAACGAACGCCCGATGCTGCTCGACCGCCTCGACTGGATCGACGGCTGGCCGACCGTGAACGCCGGCGCCGGACCGTCCGAGGGCGCCCGACCCGCACCGGTGACCACCGGCCGGGTCGACGACCGGTTCGACAACACCGGGCTGGCCGGCTGGCGACGTGTCACGGGCCAGTGGCGGGTCACCGACGGTCGGCTCGTCGGCAGCGGCGCGCTGACCAGTCGTACCACTGTGGGCGGTGACGTGCGCGCGGAGACCGACCTGCGGCTCACCGGCGCGGCCAGCGCCGGGGTCACCCTCGGCGACCGGGTCGAGGTCCGCGTCGACGCGGCCGCCGGCCGGCTCGTGGCCAGCGACGGCCGCCGCCGCGCGACCACGCCGCTGCCCGTCGGGCTCGACCTGGCCGACCCGCACAATCTGGCCATCGAGGTACGCGGACAGCAACTCGTCGCCGAACTGAGCCCGGCCCGTCTCGGTGACCAGGTCGCCGTGGTGTCGCTGCGGCTGGACCGCCCGGTCGCGGGGCGGCCTGGGCTGGCCGCCGCCGGTGGTCCGGCCGAGTTCGACAACGTCAGCGTGGCCCGACTGTTCCAGCCGGCGAAGCGGGCGGTGCCCGAGCCCCGCGTCGGGGCGCCGCTGCGGGCGTACTCCGACGAGTTCACCGATGGGCTCGACGGCGACTGGCGGTGGGTCCGCGAGGATCCGGCGGTCACCGCCGCCGACGGCGCGCTGCGCTGGCCGGTGCAGTCGGCCGACCTGACCGGCACCGGCAACACCGCCGGCGTGCTGCTGCGCGACGCGCCGCACGGCGACTACGTCGTCGAGACGAAGGTGACGCTGGACCTGGGTGAGGAGTCCGTCCGCAACTACCAGCAGGCGGGCCTGGTCGCCTACGTGGACGACGACCGGTTCGCCCGGCTGACCCAGGTGGCGATCTGGAACACCCGGCAGGTCGAGTACGGCTACGAGCTGCCCTTCGCCGGCCAGCCGGTCTACGGCGGCAGCATCGTCGGCACCCCAGCCACCACCACCTGGCTACGACTGGCGCACCACGTCGACCCGGCCACCGGGGAGCACGAGTTCCGGGCCGGTTCCAGCCGGGACGGGCGTACCTGGACGTGGGGTGCGGTGTGGACGTTCCCGGCCGACACCACTCCCCGGATCGGCCTGGTGGCGCACGGCGGCGCCGAACCGGCGGTCACCGCCGAGTTCGACTACCTGCGCTTCTACCGCTAGAGCGGCGGGCCCCCTGCCGACGTGCAGGGGGCCCTTCGACCCGGTCAACGTCGTGTCTGGTGACGCACTTGCCGACTGCCCTACCCTGAAGGAGCCGCGGCGCCACTTCGGCAAGTCGAGGCCCTAGCGCCCGCACCCGGGCGGATGGAAGCAGCCGCATGAACTGGACAACGTTCAGAAGCAACCGCACCCCTCACCGACTCCGCGCCGTGACCGACCTGCAGTTCCCTGCCAGCGGGCGGCAGCAGCTACGAAACCGGCACCCCCATCTCAGCGACGACGACATCGCCCTCGTCGAAACCGCGACCCGGCAGTGGTTCCGGATCATCGCCCGCCAGGGCAGCGCGAAGCTGTCGGTGCCGTCGGTGGTCGTGGACGATCTGTGGCAGGAACTGACCCGGCATGCGCAGGACTACGCCGCCTTCTGCGACGCCGCGTTCGGGCGCCCTCTGCCGCACCAGCCCAGGCCCGCGACAGGCGGAGGCATGACCAACACCGATCGCAGCGCCCTGCTCGCCACGCTGAACCACGGCCGCCGGGACGAAAATTGTGGTCCGACCGGCCTTCCCCTGCTGTTCCGGGTGGACCAGGAGGTGCGCGTCCAGAATGGCAACCGCTACCTGGCCGACTGCGGAGGTCGTGGCGAATGTTTCCCGGTTTCAGACCGCGTCTGCCTGCAACACCTCGCGGGGCCGGGCAAGCGGCCCAAGCCGCGCGGCATCCGCGGTGATCTGCCCTTCAACGACGGCCGTCACGGCTACGCCGGCGGTGCAGGCGGCAGTGGCGGAGGCGAGTTCAGCGGCGGGAGCGATGGCGGGGGCGGCGACGGCGGTGGCGGCGGGGGCAGCAACTGAAGGCCCCTGACACGCCGCGACGGGCCTAGGGCGTGGTCAGCGGTGTCACCGTCCGGTCCGTGCCGTCGTAGCTGCGCGCGGCGTCGAAGTCCCCCGTCGGGCGCTGCCCACCGGCGACGGCACGGGCCAACCGCAGGTCCGCGTTGCGAAAGCGCAGGGCCAGGCTCAGGTGTGGCACCCACAAGCCAGGCGCGTGCCACGGCCGGTGCCCGTCGGCCTCGGCGAGAACGTCCCAGGCGGCGGCGTGCAGCGCGTTCAGCGCCGACGTGGGTTGCACGAGCCAGACCAGCGGGGCGCTGCCGTCGAGGACGACAACGCGGTCGAGCGTGACCGGGATCGGGAGCGCGGCGTCGAACAGCTCGGCGAGGCGGCGCTCGACGCCGGGCGGAAACTCGTCGACGGCGGCGAGGGTCAGGTGCGGCCGGTTGGTCGGGTGGGTGTTGCGGGCCAGGCTCGGCAACCCGGCAGCCGCCAACCGGTCCCAGACCGCCCGGACCTCGGCGTCCAACCCAGGCGAGCAGACCAGTTCGACGGTACGCACCCCGCCACGCTAGCGGGACTGTTCCGCCCGACCGTCTGATCCCCCACGGCAATGCGCTCCGCGCAGCCACCCCACCCCCCGCGTCGATCATGAAGTTAGCGGC
>NZ_JAGPXS010000030.1:0-59575 GCF_018070425.1 Micromonospora sp. C81 | reverse complement strand
GGGGCGCACGCCAGATGAGAGCCACACCAACCTGCGGTGGGCAGCCGCGATGAGAGCGACCCCACCGGTCACCTCGACCAAGCCTGGCCGGGCTGCGGTCGTACCACCAGTCAATAGGTAGCCGCGACGAGGGCGGGAGTCTTTCGTTGCAGGGGCTGCGGTGGCCATCATGGTCTCTCATGAGGTTCGAGACGCTCGTCATCGTGGACGTGGTGGGCCGGCCGGCGAGCTACTCGTCGGCAGCCGAGCCTGCGTGGAAGGCCGCGGTCCGCGAGGCATTCACCAGGACTGGCCTGGGTCCGTGGGCGGAGCGCTTCTCTGTTCTCGTCGAGTTTCGTACGCCTGAAGCGCGCAACGCCAACGAGGTGTGGGACCTCGACAACCTGATCAAGCCGACGCTGGATGCGATGGAGGGTGTCTTCGGGCGCCGAGAATGGGCCGGGCCAGCCCAAGCGGCAGACCACCGCGTCGATCATCTCGACGCGACCAAGCGCACCGTTCGGAGCGACGAAGTACCCGGCGCCCGGATCGAGGTTCGGCGCTTGGTTCAGTAACGCGAGGACGCGCACTCAAGTAGCCGCAGGCCGTGCATCATGATCGCAGCCGCGTGGCGAGTGGCGACGCGCGTATCGTGCCGACGAGCGTGCGCAAGGGGACCGGAGGTCTTCAAGCCGGGTTGTCATTGCGGGACGTGTCGAAGACTGATAGCGCTAGCCCGTAGATGCCGGTTGCAGTCACGGTGGCGTCGTCGATCGCGCTCGGGTCGACGCTCCAGCGACCGGCCATCGCCATCACATCGGACTCCGACGGCGTCGTGTCGTACCAGGCTGTCCACTCAACGTCGGACCAGTGTTCGCACCCGGGCTCCATACCGCGGAGACCGACGCCCAGCGCGATTTCGTCGGCTGTCGGGGCACCGACGAACAGAGGCACCTCGCCTCGCTCGCCGTTGAAGCAGTAGGCGCGCAGCAGCTCACCATCAAGGGCTCGAGCCCAGGCATGATAATCCGGGACCCGTTCGTTGGCGAAGAACTGCACTTCACCCAGCTGCTGACTCAGCACCCTGAGCCAATCGGGAAAGAGCGACTCGGTCGCGTCGAAACCCGGCGGCATATGCCGCCGGCCGTGGGCGAAGGTCCAGCCTGGCACCGGTGCAACCACGTACACGCCGTGCTGGTAGGCCCGGTCGGTGCCGGTGGCCCAGTCGAGGACTTCCCGGTCGCGTAGACCAAGGGCATCGGCCACCTCGTCTGGGGTCCGGTTTCGGACAGCCAGCCACGAAGTCTTGTAACTGAATCCGGCCACGCCTCTCATGATCCCAGGAGCCCGTTCGTAGCTGCCCGGAGGATCCGGATCTGCCGCAGGCGGGGTGTCACATTGCGTGAGGGGCGTGTGGTGGGCACCGACGCTCGGCCTTGCAGGTAAGCGGACGTCGAGGGCGCAGTTCAGGCGGGTCAGCGAGCCAGGCTGACTGCTATCGTCCGCCGCGTGAAGAGCGATGACGAGATCCTGGAAATGGTTCGCCAAGACCCGGGTCTCGCCGAACTACTGTGGGAGGTCTGCGAGTTCGACCTCACGCGCGGTGATCACTGCGAGCCTGTCCGGCTGGCGTCCGGGCATGCCCTGGAAGGCATAGCAGGCGACTTCACTGGCGGCACGTTCTTCCTCTGCGGTGAACGCCGCTCGATCCGTCCGGTCCTATATGCCAGCTCAGAAGGGCAGGCCGGCCTTATCGGCCATAGCCTTGCCAACGCCTTGGAGGTCATGATCGGGCTGCCGTCCTGGTGGGACTGCCTGAAGTTTTCCGGCGGCGGGGATCTGGTGACCATGGAGTCCGCCGCGAAGCACCTGGAGCGCGACGAGCTCAGAGACCAGCCCGAGCTTAGTGCTCAGCGGGTCCAACTCGCGACAGCGCTGTCGCTGCACCTGGCGACTGCCCCGTTGCTGCTGGCCCGCTTGCACGACACGGTGGCCATTTCCACAGCTAATTTCCTCCTCACCGTTGAAAATGGCGAGGAGTACGAGTCGCTGTTTGGGCCTTGGCTGCCGAGCCGCAATCCTGCCTGGAGTTCAGAACCCCCGTCCTAGCCAAGCGCCGAACGTCAAGATCAGGTGCGCTGATCTGCCACGATTCGCGCTGTCGTCTTCTGGCGGATGGCGTCACGCTCACGGCGACGCCGCTACCGGCGGCGGCTAGCGTCACGGCGCGGTAGTTGCCGAGGCAGCCGTCGTGGCGAACAAGGAGATTTGAACCCAGAAGAACCTCTTGTCGAGCCTCGTTCAAGGCTTGTCATTGCTTGTCAAAACCCCTTGTTACCGACAGTAACCGAACCAAGCTTGTCATTGCTTGCCGAAATTGGTCGCTGAGCTGCAGAGACACCGCCAGACGCTCATCGCCCCTTGTCACCGTTCGTCAACGATTGGCCGGGGTTTTCGGGGGGTAAACGGGGGACCCACAACCCAGGGCCCCGGCAAAGTCGTGCTGCTGTCCGACTTGAGGCTTATGAAGTAGAAGCGCCAGCGTTTGTGGCAGCAAGACGGGCATGACCAGCTCAGAAGATCATCAAGGTTCCTACGCCACGGTGATCGATCCGAAGTGAGTCATGCCCGCGCTGCCATCATCGCTGATCTCGTCTTTGTCCGTTGCACCGGCTCTGACCGTGTCCGAAACCGCTGGCGGCTGCCCGCAGCACTGGCCGGGGTGCCTGATCCACGGGCTCGCCGTGGTGTGCGGCATCGGTTGTGCGTGGTGGTGACCGCGGTGGTCTGTGCCGTGGTGGCCGGCTACCGCTCGTACTCCGCGATCGCGGAGTGGGTGGCCGACGTCCCGGACGAGACGGCCGAGGCGCTGGGTATCACCGCTGACCGGCGCCCGTCGGAGGCGATGATCCGCCGGTTGCTGCAGGCCCTGGACCCGGATGTGCTGACCACGGCGATCAGCGGTTGGCTCGTCGGCCAGGCCGCGACCAGCGCCTCGGGCAGCCGGCGGGCGATCGCGATCGACGGCAAGACCCTCCGCGGGTCCCGCACCGCCGTCACCGTCGCCGATCACGTGCTGGCCGCCTGTGATCAGGGCACCGGTGTGGTCCTGGCCAGCACCGACGTCGACGGCAAGACCAACGAGATCACCCGCTTCGGGCCGTTGCTCGACCAGATCAGCGACCTGCGCGACACGGTGATCACCGCGGACGCGCTGCACTGTCAGCGCGACCACGTCGCCTACCTCGCCGAACGCGGCGCGCACTGGATCCTGACCGTCAAAGCCAACCAGCCCAATCTGCACGCCCAACTCGCCGGCCTGCCCTGGCGGGCCGTTCCCGACGCCACCCGCCACGATGACCGCGGGCACGGCCGCCGCGAAATCCGCACGTGCAAGATCCTGACGATCTCCACCGGCATCGACCTCCCGCACGCCGCCCAGGCCATCCAGGTCCGCCGACGACGGCGACGCCTCGATGAGCCGAAACGCTTCACCACCGAGACCGTCTACGCCATCACCGACCTGCAAGTCCACCAGGCGAAACCCGACCAACTGGCCGCGTGGATCCGCGGCCACTGGTCCATCGAGAACAAGATCCACTGGGTCCGCGACGTCACCTACGACGAAGACCGCAGCCAGATCCGTACCGGCACCGGACCGCAGGTCATGGCAGCCCTACGCAACGCCGCCATCGGTGCCCTACGCCTCGCCGGCGTCACCAACATCGCCGCCGCCAACCGACATCACGCCCGCGACAGCAGCCGGACACTGGCCCTCCTCGGCATCACCTAACGACTTTGCCGGGACCCTGACCCACAACCCGCAAGGTCCGACCGCCCCTCCGCATCTGCCACGGCGCTCTAGACGCCTCACGGAATGCGCACTGTCATTGCCAGGCGTTCCAGCCGGGACATATCGCCGTTGGCGATGCTGGATCCCATCGGCTTCTCGCTCACCGCCCACCAATGTCCGGCCACCCAAACAAGGCGAATGGTGGGAAGCAGACCTACAGCACCCGCTTTACATCCCTGTCAATCGCATCTGTTAAAGGTGCGGCGTCGTCGGCGGATGGCGGCTGCGCCTCGGGTAAGACCGCGGAGCATGCCGCCGAGGGGCTGCCCATCGGATCATGGCCTCTGACGTGCTCGGGGTAGGTCCCGTAGTCGCGGGCAAGGCGGCGGTGGGCGGTGAGCCGGGGTCAGGCTCCGTCCACGGCCCAGCGACGGGGATGCACGACGAAGGATACTTCTCCGGTCTGCCCATGCACTGCGGAGAAGGCAGCATCGGCTCGATGCTCTCCCAGTCCGCGTCGGGTCAGGTCAGACGGGTAACGCCGCACTTGATCCATGCCTGTCTACCGACTGAGCTGCGGCCAGCGACCGGGCCCACTGTGCGACACAGTCGACCGCCCCACATTACAAACGCGCTCTCGATAGAGTGGTGCCGATGCGGCATCAGGCTATTTGCTGACCTGATGCCGCATCTGCCTCGAATAAGTAGTGCGCATCCGACACTGGTGTTGGATCGCGCGCCGGTTTCAGCCAGCCCAGAAAACGGTACATTGGTTATGGCGGGCGGCCGCATCAAAGAAGGCTACCAAACGGTGGTACCTTTCGCCGACGACCTGCGTAGCATCGTGCACTACCTCGTCAGGGATCGCGATGCGGCCCTGCTCCGACAAAGCGATCGCTTTCAAGTGGTCGGGGGAGCTTGGGTCAAGGTCGACGTGTTGGCCACCCTCGGCCTCGAGCACGGACCGCATATGCGGCGCCAGGAGATCAAAAGACACTCGATTCAGGTGCTCGGCCCCTTGCGCGACTTCGTCAACGTTTAAGTGCCGTGAGCGAATTTCGTCTCCCCATGCCCTGCGCTCGTCCGGAAAGAGCGACCCACCGGTGATGGGATTGATGGGAAAGCCCGCAGCATCCATGAGTGCGGCGAGCCTCCTCCAATCTCGATCCAGGTCCAGGCGGCGCACCGGATCGAAGTCCGCAAGCCGGTCGTACGCATCCGCGACCCTCAAACGACGAATCTCTTCCAACTCGTCTATGCTAAGCCGCGCAAGATCCCCTAGCACGCTCACCGCAAACCCTCAATCACTATCATCGCCGCAATCGGTTTTGGCTTGCCATTATTGCGTCACACTAACCGTCCAGACCCGGAGGCATGGGGCAATATCCGGTGTATCCGAACTCACACAGATATTCATCCCCCTTTTCTGGGTCACTGAAGGCTTCGCCCGCTTTATAGATATCGTACAATTCTCCTACCACGCCGAGAGCTCCCATTCCCCGGCCGGCCCCACCACGGCCTCCGCGAACTCGGGTGTCTCCGACCGGCCCTCGGGGCGCCACCGCGCGAGCCCGCGCAGCGGAAATTGCGGCCGCGTGAGTCTTGCTATGCATCTCGCCGGTGTCGAACCCCGTCGTTGGATTGATAACCCGGGCATTCGGATTTCCGGCCAATCTCTGCCGCATGTCCGCCGCCTGCTTGTCGTCTTTTGCGACGAACACAACGTATTGCGTCTGCCGCTTCGCCCCCGACCCGTCGTCGGTACGCATCTTGTTGACGACCGTCTTTGCACCAAGCTCTTCTTCACCGATTGCTTGAGTGGTGAAGTCATAGGAATCAACACTGACTATCTTGCCATCAATCCACGACACTTTGATCGCGTCAGCAGTCGTTCCCGCAACAGTTACTTCACCGGAGGGTAGCGTCACGGCACCCTTCAGCCTTTGCGCCTCCGCATTGTCATCCTGGAGGATGTACCGGGAACCGGTTCCCGTCTTCGGATCGTAGTATTCACCCGAACGCTGCAAATCTTTGTTGAGAAACTCTACCGCCTTGGTCTCCGACTCATGAACCGTCTTTCCCTTCGGCCGCTGGAAGTGTGGATAGCCATTTTGGTCGACGTAGATGGCGCTGGTGCTGCTAACCTGAGTGAGTGCCTTGTATCCAGTGCCACTATTGGCTCCAGGGACATGGTAGTCATCCCAAGGGACAAGACCGCTGGGATCAGAGGACGTGATTGGACTGTTTCGCGAGTAAGCGTAACCACCGAGATCGCTTGGATTGTTCGGATCGATCAATGGATCGGCGGAGACGAACCTACCGATCGCTGGGTCGTACTCACGGGCACCGAGGTGGGTAAGGCCGGTAGCGTCCTGCACTCCCCCGAGAAACCCGCGCGTGTCCGGCCAGAAAGTCGGAAGTGCGGCTTCTCTTGTAGTGCCGTAAGGCGTGGTTCGTCGCCACGCGATAGCTCCGGTGCTGGTGTTGATAGTACAGGTCGCAGTGTTGTGGTGATCCGTCGCCTGGAAGAAGACACCGCTGCCATTGCGGACAGCGACCGTCCGGCCGGCGAAGTCGTAGTAGCGGATAGCGGTCAAGCTTGCACCGGTTTGGGCAACCTCCATGCCCGGCAGGTACAGGGTGGTGCCGCTCGGGCCCTTGCGGACGATACGGCTGCCGTCCGCGTCATAGATGTAAGTCGTCGCCTGCTCGCCCGCCGGCGCAGTAGCGGCAAGGTGACCCTCAGGGTCCCAAGCCAACACCTGATGAGCTGATTGGCCACCATCAGTGCAGGTGTTCGCTGCTGTGGTGTTGGGTCGGCATTTGGTGTTGCCGGCGGCGTCGTATGCGTACCGATAAGTACGACTTCCGGTCGGGCCGGTCTCCTCGACCTCACTGAGAGCGTGGGGCTGATTCTGCCCTGCCCCTTGCGCTGGGTACGTGTAGTCCCGCTTAATGTCGTCAGCCCCCGCAACGGAGTGAAGAGTCTCGGTGTCGCGGTTGCCAGCTGCGTCGAACGTCCAGGAGTGATGGTAAGGCGCAGGGCCTCCGACGCCGGTCTGTGAGGCGCCCTCGGCACAGGTTTTGGTCGTGCTGTCGGTCGACCATGCCTCCGAGAGACGTTGCAAGTGGTCGTAGGCGAAGCATTGGACATCGCGGGTGCCGCCAGTGGGGGCGTCCGAGATGGACTTCACGTTACCCGCCGGGTCGTATTGGTAGTTCGCGTTCATGTCACCGCTGGACACGCCCTGCCGATCCACCTTGGAGGTGCTCAACCGGCCGGTTCCGCGCTCGTAGTCGTAGGTCAGCCAGGCTTTCTTACCGGTGCCGCCTGTGTAGAGTTCCGCCTGCAGAAGCTGGCCCGTGTTGCCGTACGACGTTGCTGTGACATAGCTGCTGGAACCTGTCAAGGTCGTGGGTCGGAGGAGGTCGTCGTAGGTCGTAGCCACAGCCTCCGCTGCCATGATGGATCCAACCGCGGGCATTCCCGTAGACTGCAGGGTGCCATCGGTATTGTAGGCGGTCAAGAAGTCGTATGACTTGCCGAGCTGGGTACCTACGCCGCCGGAGGGGAAGCTGTAGCGGGTCTTGGTAGGCCGATACAATTGGTCGCGGCTTTGGATGATGGTGAAGTAGTTCTGGCCGCCGGCGATGCGTTGGCTGTAGTACAGCTGTCCCTTGTTGCCGGTGCTGTCGTAGAACCAGGCGGCCTGCTTGGTCCCGGTGGCGGCGTCACCGTTCCACACCTCTAGTTTGCGGCCGATGGCGTCGTAGACGTAGGACAACTTGTTGCCGCGGCTGTCAGTCGTGGCCTTGAGCTGGCCCAGCGCGTCATATTCGTAGGTACTGTCCCCGGCGTCGGGGTCTTCGACGAGCGACTGCAGGTTCCGTTGGTTGTAGTGGTGGCGCCACACGTTGCCGGCCGGGTCAGTGACGGTCTCCAGCGATCCGGCCGGGGTATAGGTGTACCGGGTGACGTCGGCCGGACCTGTGGGGCTGTCACCTCGGTACTGGTGCAGCTCGCTGGTCCGTCCGCGGCCGTTCACGACTACGGTTGTGGGGATGCCGCCCTCAGGCGGATCGATGTGGGTGCGGTCACCCTGGTAGGCGGTGGTGGTCTCCCAGCGGGCGTCACCGGCGACGGAGAAGATGCCCTTGATGGGCCGGTCAGCGCCGTCGTAGATCGTGGTCGTTTGGCCGTTGACGGCGCCTTCGGCGGTTATGATCGGCGTGTCGCCGGCTGCGCCAACGGCGAGATAGGGATCGTTGTTCTTGTAGGCTTGGCCGGTGCCGTTGTAGTAGGTATCGGTCAGCAGCCACCCGCCGCCGGGTCCGGGCGCTTGGGTCTGGCGCAGTCGCAGTAGTCCGTCGAGCAGTTCATGACTGGCACGGTAGCCGCCGTCGTTGGCCAGCCGCTCGGTAGTGACCACGGTGGTCTTGTCGTTGCGGATTCGGTAACCAAATTTGAGGTTTGGACTGGCGCCTTGGTTCTTGTCGCGGTCGGGCAGCCATGCTGCTGTCATGCGGCCGAAAGCGTCGTAGGTCAGTTCGGTCCGCTTGTCATTCGCGTCGAGCATCTGGGTTGGGACCGCGAAGGCTGGGTCGAGGGTCACCGTCGAGGTGTGTAGCAGGGGGTTGATGGTCTTGATTTGCGTCGTGATGCCATCGGTGTCGATGTATTCGGTCGAGGTGACGTAGCCGAGAGCGTTTTTGGCCGTGCGGGGACGCGAGTAGGCGTCCAGGGCGGTCGTCTCGGACGTATTCAAGTAGATGATCTTGCTGCCATCGAGCCGGTCGAGGTCTTCGGTCTTGGTGGGAGTGCCTTTCGTTGGCGCAACGTTCCATGCCTGGCTGTCGTAGCTTGTGCGAGTGTCGGCAATGAGTTGGCTGGCGAGGTCCGGGGCGGGCTCGGCGCAGCTGACCGACACCGTTTGGACGCGCGACACGTATGTGTACATGTGCTTGTTGGGATTATCGACGTAGTACGTGCGAATGCACTTGTCATCGGAGTTCTTGCCCGTGCCGATTTCACCAAGATCGTCGACCTCGATGATGCGTCCGCGGTTATCCCATTTGGTAGCTAGTTTTGTCTCTAGCCAGCGGTCGCCGCCTTGGGGATCGTCGGCCAGGGCGGTCAACTTGCGCGCCGTTGCCGCTCCCACCATGGCGGCATTCTGCTCGCCCCAGCTTTCGCTCTGGGTGTGGGTGATAAGCCGCCAAGGTTCGCTGATGGCCTTTGAGACGATTTCGCTGCCGTTGTAACTTATTGACTCATATTCGTGGCCCGCCAATTCGTTATGATCGGTGAAGGATTTGCCGGTGGAGTCGGTGACAAGGACGGTGGGCGTGGTGTCGTCAGAGCGCTTCCCGCCACTCATGCCCTGCATGAAGAAATGGTCCGTTCGGGTGGGCATAGCCTGCCCGTCCCCGGTCCGGACGATGACCCGCTCGTAGCCGCGCCAGTCCGACCAGGTCAGGTCCTCGGTCTTGCTGATACCGTTCGGTTCGGCCTTACGCCAAGTGGCGCCTCCGAGGTATTCGTAGGAAACGGCCATGTCGTCGTTTCCGCCGACCAGGTCGTCGGTGATGACGCTTTCTACCACATATTTGTGGAACCAGTCGGTGGCCTCGGCTTCGTCCCCACCGCCCAACGGGTTCCAGATCACCGGGAAGCATCGCCGTGTCGACTCACCCGGACGAGGGAGGTTGTCTTTGTTGCAGTTCGACGCCTTGTAGTTGATCGTGATCTGCGCGCCACTATCCGTCTTCACCGTGGCAAGGCGATAGCGGATCAGGGGACCGAGGTTGTCGTTGGCCTGGACGATGCGGTTGTCCATCTGCATGCCATCGAATTCGGTCACCGGCATGGTGACGTCGCTGCCGCCTCGATGGCCAGTGTGGGTGAGCCGCTTCAGCCAGAGGGTGCGGGAGTTGTCGTCGTTGAGCTTGAAATCGTGATCGAGGCCCCACGATTCGACGGGGGCCCAAGTGGCGCCCTGGCGGATCTGCGTTTGGATCCTGGTCAGGCGCCTGCGAGTGAAGAAGGTTGGTGACCGCTGGGCGTCGGTGCAGTGGGTACCCGGAGCGCAGATGCGGTCCTGGGGTACGTCCGGCCACGACGCCGCGGTGTCTTCGTTCAGATCTGCGGGGTCGCAGTCCACTCCGTTGCCCGGGAGACAGCGTTCGGCGGTGGTGAAGACCACACGGGCAGGGGCGTTGGTGTTGTAAACCTGCTGGTCTTGCTGACCGTAGTCGATGCGGGCCAAGTTGCCGCCGCGGTCGTACGGGGTGCCGTTGACGTCGGTGCGGCCGCCACGGGCGTAGAGGTTGGACTCACGATTGTAGAAGTAGGAGACGACGTTGCCGCGAGGATCGATGACGTAGTCAAGGTTCCACCGCCACGCTTGGTCGCAGGAGGAGTCGGCGAAGCTGCTGGCTTTGTTGCACGGTTCGCCGGAATCATCGCCGTAGACGGGCAGTGACCATGCCGAATTGGTCTCTTCTTTGTTCGCGCTCCAGTTAGGCAGTCGGTTCAATCCGAAGAAGTGCTGGGTACCGTCGGTTGTGGTGAGCTTCCAATACTCGCCGTTATCATCCGAGTTGGTCGTACCAGTTAGGCGTTCGATCTTAGAGCCGTCGTCGTTGGACAGCTTCCACGTGTTGTCGTCGATCTTGACGAGGTTGCCCGAGCGCCCCGACAGCATGATGGTGCCGTTGTAGAGCGCCCAGCATTGATCACCTGAGGTCTTGTGGCCGTCGTCGGCGCAGGGCTTATACCGTCGCTCGATGTAGCCTGGCTCGTACCCGAACCCCTCGCCCATCCAGGAGCCTTGATTGTTGGTCGCCGACGTACGACCGTCGACCGTCTGTGACGAATAGCTGAGCCCGACCTCGGGGCTGAACCCGTTAGCGGTCGCGGGCAGGCGAACCGGGTAGTTCCAACTAAAGCCGCCGGTGGATAGAACCGTCTTCCATGACGATGAGGGAGCCAGCTTGGTGGCCGTGTAGTCGCCCTGCACGGAGGACGTGCCTGCGGTGATTGCCAATACTGCGCTGCCCGACACAGGTACCTTAGCCGTGATCGAACGAGCGGTGGGGTCGTTGACAGACGCCAACTGCGTGGACTGCCGGCATTCGGCTCGCTCTGGATTTGTGAGTGCGCAGGCCGGCAGTGACAACAGTCGCAGTCGGGCGCCCCAGTCGCCGCCGACGGCGTGCGCGAAGCTGCCGTATCCGACGGAGACACTCACGGTTCCCCCGGCTCGTGCACCCGGATTCATATCAATCATCCGTAGGAGCGGCCCGTCGATACCCATCCGCTTGGACGTGGTTCGCTCGTACACCTGCACCCGCATCCGCCGCGGCGTCTGTGCCGCCCGCGCCGGTTGCCCACCACTCGCGCGGTCGACCACGGTGATTGGCAGGCCACCGACCTTGGTGGGCGAGGCAGGTGCCGTCGCTCCTGCGTCGAGCTCAGCTACGGCCGGCACTGGCCAGGTCACCGTGTCGGCCCGCGTCATGATCCGGTCGGCAGTGGGGTCTGACTTGGGTGTCTCCGCCTTCAACACCCTGCCCGTCGCGGCCGGCGATTCCGGTCTCAACACGGGCTTGCCAGGGTCCGCCGAGGCGGACGCCGGAAATTGGACTTGGGTAAGCGTCGCTCCCAGGAATGCGGCTAGCGCGATAGCAAGTAGTCGACGTGCGCGAGGGTGCGCTGACCGCGGATGGGGATTCTGTCGAGAGAGCATGATGCCGTTACCACCACTGAAGACGAAGGGATGGAAGGTCTGGCTAGGGATCGGTCGGCGCCCTAAGTGAGGGCGCCGACCGATGGATGGGTGCGTCAGAGGTCGGATTGGGCGGTCGTGCTGGCCAGACGTATAACGGTGGTTGGGTCGAGGACTCCGCTGTAGACGCGGACCTCGTCAATGAGGCCAGAGAAGTAGCCGCCGTAGACTGGACTTTGTTGGCTGCCATCGAGGAGCGCCCGGCCAACCTGCACCCCGTTGTCCGGGCCGTTCCAGGTGCCGACATTGGTGCCTTGGGCGCTGAGTGCGAGCTCGCCGTCGACGTAGAGGAACACGTCGTCGGTGAAGGCGTTGTACGTGACCACCAGGTGCTGCCCATCCGTGTCATCCGGGTCGGGCAGGTGGACGTCGTCAACTAGCACGGTGCCGGAGCCGTTAACCGCGTCGTTGTCAAGAAGGTTCAACTGCCAGCGCATCTGCCCGTTGACCGTCACGCACCGCAATAGGAAGCGGCTCACCTTCGCGCCCGGCTGGGACAGCACCACCTGATCACCGGCGCACGAGGCGGCGAGCTTCGCTCGAACGGCGACGGAAAAGCTGCGGGTTTGCCCCACCAGCGCGGTGGGCGACGCCGCGTACGCGGATACGCCGTCGAGCACCATGTGTCCCGCGCCCACTAGCGCCGGTTCGGCGAAGATGTCCTCCGGGTCGGGCACCATCAGTGATGCGCCGTTGTAGAGGGTGAGGCTGCGGTTCGAATCGGGCTCGGCGCTATCGTTGACTGTCTCCGGGCTGACGGTCACGTTTGGGTTGTCGTCTGGGACGTCGCCGCCGTCCAGCGACCAGTACACCTGCCGCTGCAGACGGGGGGCTGCCAACGCCTTGATTTCGGCGCCGCCCAACATCCGGTCGTAGACAGCGACATCGGCGAGTCCACCACGCCAGGCCCAGGTGAAGCCGGCTCGCTCAGTCCGTCGGCCCAACTGGACGTTGCCGTGCGACGCCCATTGGCCCGTCGCGGCCGCGGTCGCTGACAGGTTCCCGTTCACGTACAGAGAGACGGTGTCTTTTACCGGGTCGAAGAGCCCAACCAGGTGGGTCCACCCCGTTGATGGGGTGACCTGCTGAGTGCTGGTCACCTCCCAAACGCCTAAGCCCTGCACGTCGGTGGTTGGAATTCCGAATCGCCAATGGCTTCCGTTCGGTTCGTAGCCGAGGTAAAAGCCTGGCTGGCCGGTCCCGTCCTGCGAGACGGCCGCCTGCGGACGGGTGAGATCATCCGCCTTGACCCACGCAGAGACTGCGAACTCCTTTGATGTGTCCAGCAGCCCCGTAGTGGACGTCGCCAGCCATCCCTCGGCATTGCCGTCAAGCTGGACCGCGGGGTGGGCACCGCCACCCGGGCCCGGTTGTGCGAACGTCACGCCGCGGCCGGCGGTGGCCGGGTTGATCCCGCGCTCATCGGCGGCCTCGGTGGTGCCTGCCGCGTCGGCGAGGTTCCACTGCCCGGCGGCAGGACCGCTGGCGATGTTGAAGTGGCAGATGGAGGTGTCACTCTCCTTGCCGGCAGCGTCGACCGCGATGACCGTCACGAAGTGCGGCGCCTCAGTAAGGGGCATCCAAGTCAGACTGACCGGGCCGCCGAGCGTTGTCGGGTTCAGCGTGTTCGTCGGTAGCGGGTCGATGTCGAAGCCGTACTTGTACGAGACCACGTCGGTGGCCGCGGAGTCGAAGGTGAACCCTCCATATCGGCCGAGGCCGTCGAGCCACTCGCCGCTCTCCACGCACCCCGGACCGGTGTCCGTCGCCTCGGACGGCAGGAACTCGACTGAATCGATGTCCGGGCCGGCGGGCTTCGACTTGTCCAGTTTGAAGCCGCAGGTGGGGCTCTTGCCGCTCCAAGAGCTGCCGTCGTAGGCCTCGACGTACCAGGAGACGACGACCTGCTCGGGTAAGTTCGGCACTCCCGTCGTCGCGTCCGCGAGGTTGTAATCGAACGTCGATTTGTTTGCCTTCGCCAGGGACGTCCACGACTTCGTCTGAAGAGTGCCGCCGATCGGCGTCCAGGTGACCGTGAACTTGGCGTTAAGAGGCTCGGCGTCACCGCTGTCGGGGTCCGCCAGGTACGCCGACAGCTTTGGCACGCTGGAGACGTACCAGGAGATGGAGGGCGTGCCGGTCTTGCAGGCACCGCCGGGGTTCGTCGACAGATTGGTGGGCGCGGCGGGTGCTCGGTTGTACGTTACCGACAGGACGGCGTTGCCGCAGAAGCGCTTGACGTAGTGGTAGTCCGACTCGCTGTCCGCCTTCAGACCGAAGGTGGCAGTTGGCCAGTTACCGGAAGCTGCAGCCTGCGCCGCCTGCGTAGCGGTGAAGGTCACGTTTTGGTTGGTAGACGTGCACGATCCCTGTGTCACGGTAGGGCTGCGAGTGTCTTGCTTGGTAGCACCTGTCCAGGAGGAACCGCCGGGTTGATTGCTCCAGTTGGTCGCCGAAGATATCGCGCCGGTGCGGTACAGCGACACGTTACGGGCGGTGCTGTCGTAGGCATGAATCATCGTGATCTTAAAGGTGGCACTGGAGACGATGATCCGGTCGTCCTGGTACGGCGTCGGCAGGGTGAAGAACAGCCGCTTCACTTTCGAACTATTACAGATACTTCCATCAGTCGGACATAGACCGAGCCGTTGGTCACCGGAGAATTTCCAGTACTCCTCGTTCGGGTAGCCGGAGTCGACCATCGTCCAGGATGTGTTCGAGGTGGGACTGGTGTACGGGTCAATGTAGAGCGGGAACCGTGCCTGCGGGTCGGCCAGCAGCGCGGGGTCTGGGTTGAGCCGCAAAACGGATCCGATGACCTGCACGCCTAGCTCGGCCCGGCGGGCAGTCTCCGGCGCCGACCGGGAGGCATCGAAGTCGCCGCTGTCAGCGGCTGCTTCACCGGGATCGCCGGCGTCCCACATCGTCGGTGTCGGCGCCTCGAAGACCGGCTGACCCGAGCCGATATCGGCCGCGGTGAGGCGTCCATCCTGGCTAGCGCTGAAACGCAGGTTCGTTCCGGACAGCCCGTACGACAAGGTCTTCACCCGAGGTAGGGCAGCCGCCCCAGGCGTCTTCACCACGAGGACGTGACTGAAGCTGGTGGCGGAAACGTGGACCACTAGGTCCACGTCGGGCAACACGTCGTGATAGATGGCGGAGGCACCGGACAGCGTGGGGCGCGGCAAATCCCCTGGCCATGACAGGTTCATGACCCGCCCTGCACGGGAAATAGTGGCCAGCGGAACGCCCCTGCCTCCGCCGGAGAAGCGCATCGCCGTCACGGCGGCCTTCGGTCCGACACTGCCGTCGTTCTGACGGACCAGCGTGACGTCAATAGGCACCCACTTGCCGCCTTGCCGTGTTCGGAAGGGCTGAGCGTGGGAATCGTGCGTGAACGAGCCATCCGGATTGGCGTAGGTGACCTCGCGCTCGGCTGCCGCCGAACGCACCTCGATCGGCTTGCCCGCTTTCTGGGCCTCGATGCGCGCCTGCGACTCGGTCCACGGAGCTGCGGGGCTTGACTCGCCCGAAGGCCCCAATGCCTGCAGCTGGGTGTCGTGGCTGTCGACGTCGAGCCACATCGCCGTGGTAACCAACGCTACCGCCAACGCCAGCACGCCGAGTCGTGTCCGCGAGCGACGTAACCCAGCATTTTCCTGACCCGTTCCCACCCGATCGCCTTTCCAAGGTTCCCTGCGAAGGTCTTCCATGGCCATCACCCGACCTGCTCGCCGAAGGCGACGGCGCCGGCCGGCGCTCCGTTCATGCCCGGCTGCCAAGTCCGCGCCGGAGCAGCGCTACCTGCCGCCAGAGCTGACCAGGGCAGCGTCCAGACAGCACGGTTGGCGTATGGGGAGGACACGTACAACGCGCTCGCGGAGCCGCCGCCGCCGAAGCCGAGCAGCTCGCGCTTACCCGGGCTGCCAGGAAGCTTTCCGGCCGCCCGCTCGATCAGAGTGTCGGCAGTGGGGCTGGCAGTACCAGCGGCGAAGACGTGAACGTTGCCGGCGTCGATGACCGCACCGTAGTCCTCGCCCGGAGCGCCGACGGCAATTAAGAGTGTCTGGGCAGTTGGTGCGACTAGCGGATTCGTATTGACGAGGCTAGTTTTTTCGCCGAAAAGGTCCCCAGGTTCGTTGGTGTCAGCGATGAAGGCAGTGTTTTGATCGATTGCTGCCAGCTGCGAGATGGTCGTGCCTGATACCCGGAACTGGTGCACCAAGCCAACATCGGACCCACCGACGGCGTCCTCGCCGGGCACGCCGACGGCCAAGATCGAGTCCCCAGTCGGCCAGTAGGAGGCCATCGCGACAGACTTCCCGAAGGTGTCGCCGGATTCCATGGCGTCGCTGACGCCGCTGCTGTCCTGGTCCACGCAACCCACGACCCCTGGCAAGTTAGAGGTCAGGATGTGGGTAAAGACGCAGACCCGTCCGGAGAACACGCCGGCCGTTCCAGCGCTGCCCCTCTGGCCGGGGTACGCCACCGCGAAGTGGTACGGGGTGGCCGCGAGTGCCCAGCCGCCGCGATCGTCCTGCTCCGCTCCTCCGCCGATGTTGCCGATCGAGCTCTGGTCGAATGCGATCTTGATGCTGCCACGCAGGTAGGTCACGGTGCCAGCGTCGAGCTTGCCGCTGACGTCGTCCCCAGGCGCGCCGACGACGAGGAAGGGCTCACCTGCCGCGGTCCGGCCGCTGGCGAGGGAGAAGCCGAACAGATCCTCCTTCATGGAGGTGCCCGGTACACCGTTCACCCCCTGGGTCCACATGATCGCCGTAGCGGTGGGGCTCTTGCCCAGGCCGGCCGGCGAGCCAAATAAAAGTTGCACCTCGCCCGCGTCGATGGCTGTCCCGTTGTCCTCGTATGGGGACCCGACCGCTATGTCGGCGCAGCCATCGAGATTGGCGTCGTATACCGACAACGTATGTCCAAATTGGTCACCGGCCTCCGAGGTGCCGGGAACCTCAGCCGCATCCTGCGTGACGGTGGTGGCGGTGCCGCTCACACCGTCGAGAACGTAAAGCGCCCCAGCAGAGGCCTGGCCATTGACCGTCGCCTGCGGGTCACCGACAACAACGTCCTTTGCGCCGTCACCATTGACGTCGCCGTCAACGCTCTTGCTGCAGCCTGCTACCGGCGGCGCCATTATGATCACTGTGAACTCGCAGAACGACGACCAGGCGCCGTTCAGCAGTCCGTCGTTACCTCGGACACGCCATTGGTAGCTGCTGCCTTCGGCGAATGTGCCCGTAGGTACCGTCGTCGTGAACGTCGAACCGGTGGAGGCAAGTGCCGTGACGGCTGAGCCGATCTTCGTGGTGCCGCCTACGGCCCACCACTCGAACTCTGCCTTGACCGTTCCACCGTCGGGATCACCGATCACCGAGGAAAGCTGGGGCGTGACGACGTTCATCGTCGGGCGGCTGGCGCCAGTGACGCAGCTCGTGGCCGGAACCGTCGACCGGCTACCGACTGTCGGGTAAGAGTTGTAGTTCACCACCGCGTATGGCACCTGCCCCGCGTCGGTGGCGTTGCGGGAACGGAACTGCTTGAAGGCGTTGCCATCAGTCTCGTCAGTGGCGCGCAGCCCCATGTCCGCACGGGTATCGCCGACGGCGGCAGCACGCTGGAAGAAGCTTGTCCCAGAGATGGACACCCACGCGTCAGCGCAGGTGGAGTCGAATCCCTTGGTTGTCGTACTGGTGGCCTCGCGGTTGTTCCAGGCCGGCTGGTTTGACCAGAGGATGCCGTCGGCGATGGGGCCGGTAGTCCACAGCTCCCAACTTTTGGCGGCGCAGGTGTTCGACCACCAGCTCCAGAAATTCACTGTCGCCGAGGTTACCTGTGTGCCGACCAGTGCGGTCGTGTCCCATCGGGCCAGCGTCCGGGTGATTTCGCCGGAGAGAAGACCGAGTTCGTAGTCTTTCGCACCGCCGTTTTCGGTGAGGTCACCCTCCATGACGTAGGTATCGAAGGTGGTGCTGACCGGGTTGATTTGCGGGTCGATGGTCACTGGCCACTCTGTCGCCGGGTCTCGCATCCAGTCCAGGTCAGGGGTAAGACGCAGTTGAAGCGACTCTTCGCTATCAGTTCTGGTTAGAGAACGCAGCTCAGGTGTCTCCACCACCGTCTTCCTGGTCGGCTCGTGGGTACCCGGGTCCCGCGCGGCGTCCCACATCTCTGGTGCCGGGGAGCGGGCTACGATTCGGCCTGCCTTATCGAGAATCTGTGTGTTGCCAAAGGCATCCCGGCTGAGGGCTGACGCATTCGGCCCACCAACCGCGAAGCTCACTTCGCCTACTCGCTCTGCTGCTGCCGGGCTCTTGACCACGAGGAAGGTCTCCACGCCGCCACGAGTGACGTCGACCTCGAGATCGACCCCAGGAATGGCCTCGCGGTAGGTAGCGCGGCTACCGTCGAGCACCGGTTCCGGGAGCGCGCCGGTCCAACCGAGCGAGACCCGGTTCCCCCCAGTTCCCACGCTCACCAACTCGTGCGATCCGGTTGGCTTCGCGCCGGACAGCCAGATCTCGTTGGCGTCAGCCACAGTCCGGACAGAATCGTCGGACGGGTCTTTAACGAGCGTTAGGTCCACCGGCACCCACCCGCCGTCACGCCGCACTCGGACGGGCCCCGCACTCAGCACGGCCTCGAATCCGCCCTCTGGCAGCGCCCAAACCTCGGTGGTCTCCGAAGTCAGCTCATCGACGCGGACTCTTGTGGCGGAGCTACGCGCGAGGTCGGAAGCCTGTTCTCGTCCCAACACCGCGCGGCCGTCGTCAAGTTCAGCCACCGGCATCATCGAGTCCAATGTTGACGGCGAACCGAAAATAGCGACGCAGCCCGCCACCACCATGGTCGTGAGCAGCATGAACCTGCTAATAGCTCGACGCTGTGGCTTCTGGCCGCCGCTCGGATCACTGCCATAGAGGCAATCACCATCGGACACTCTGATGTCCCCCGTCATCCCAAGATCCGTATTGACCTGGCAGACGGTAAGCCAACGTGAGGAGCTGCGGAAGATGCGCGGTGTACGCCGCCCCGAGGCCGCTGAAGGCGAGAGATCCGCCTAGAGCCTCCGACCACCAGCCCACGCCGCACGAAGTGCAGAGATCACTCGCCGTTACGACCACGATCTGAGCTTTCTGCATGACCAAGAGTAGTAGATGTGGCGCATGTCACAAGAGAGTCTCGTTTTGGGTAACAGACCCCTTACGCCCGCTAACCAGGACAATCGTGTCCGACCTGGGGACGTGCCACGTCGGCGATTCCACAGACGGTCGACCGATCGGCTGCAGGGTGACGTCCCGACCCGGGGTGGTGCAGTGCGGATGCGCCCTTGCTACAGTCGCCTCCTCAAGTGACGATCGCCCCATCGGCGGCGGCGAGCCGCTGTAGGACCTCGAGGGGCCGATGCTTGCCTACCCAGGCCGCCCGCCCGGCGTGCGGCACGAAGCCCCGTCCAACTGCGCCACAGTGGACACCGCGCCACAGTCGCCGACGTCGCCCCGCTTGCCTCGGCGCCGATACCCAAGCCCTCCCCGGTCGAGTGCAGCAGCCCTCAGGCATTGGACGCACCGGCCGGTCATCGCACCAGCTCCGAACGCCCCGAAGCTTCCACACCGGAACAAACCGGTGCAGTTCAGCGCATAGATTCGCTCACCAGTAGGCCGCACAACCAGCACAGTCCCGGTTCAGGGCCAGGCGCTGCCGGGAGCGAGGAAATTCGAACCCACGACAGCGTCTTGTCGAGCCTCGTTCAAGGCTTGTCATTGCTTGTCAAAACCCCTTGTTACCGACAGTAGTCGAACCAAGCTTGTCATTGCCTGCCGAAAGTGGTCGCTGAGCTGCTGAGACACCGCCATTCGCTCGTCGCTCCTTGTCACTCTTCGTCAACGGTTGGGCGGGGTTTTCGGGGGGTAAACGGGGGTCCCTCACAGAATCCCGCCAGGTCTGACCGCCCCCGCTAGCCCTGCCACCGCGCCGCGGCCCGCCTCATGGCATGCGTACTGACGAACCTCTGGCAGCCCTTCCTCAGCCAGTACAACCGTCAACGGCGACCGGCCACGACCAGTCCATGTCCCACGGCTCCTCCCCGGGGCTGGTGGCAACAATCATGATCGAAGTGCACGAGGAGGCGGCCTCACACAAGGGACACGCGGACAGACTGCTCCAGCGGTAGTTGACCTGGTGCCCGGGACTACCGTGTGGCACGCCCCAACTGCCGATACCCTTCCCGCGCAACTGCACGGCCGATCGGGGCGACACCATCGAACAGGCCGAGACAACAGGCCCCGGCTGGTTGACGTCGCGGGCCAGCCGGGTCACGATCTCCGAGGAGTGCTTCAGGCCCAGAAGAGGATGTCGCCGAGATTCTGCTGATCACTGAAGGGCTGGCGGGCTGGGCTTGAAGCACCATCGAGGCTCGTGGTGTACCAGCCAGTGGAGTCGTTGATCGCCACCCGTTTTCTGTCGGGCGCGGGCAGGACCGTCGGTCGGGAAGCCTTACTCGCCGGGGCCACCTGCTTGACCGTCACCGTGCCCGCAGGCACGTCGACCGTAGCCAGAGCGACGCTGCCGTAGTACTGGCGCGAAACGTCGCGGGAAGAAGTGCACAAGAACGCAGCCTTGTCGGCCTGCGTCTTGCAGTCGTACCAGAAGTCGCCCCCGAGTACATCACCGCCCGGCATGACCCCGGTAACCACGAGATCGGTGACCGTGCCGCCGCGGACGTAAACCCGCACATCAGACTTGCTCAAGCCGGCGATACGGAACTTCTTCTCCTGTCGAACGCTTCCCGCGCCCTCATCCCTCGGAGCCGTATCCGGCTGGGCCGGATCGACGGACACCACCCGGCCAGGCTCAGTCACCGTGGCGCCGACCGTGGCTCGGATCCAGCCATCCTCGCCGAAAGTCGGGGAATCGAAGCACTGCTTAGCCTCACCGAACGCCTGCGGCGGCTTCCACCGTCCCGACGGGACATAGGTACCACCGGTCAGCGTCGCCACATACAGCTCGCAATCGTTGGTATAGGTCAGGCGATGCATCGTCGCGTCGAACGCCTCCCGGCGGTTGACGCCGGCTTCCCCCGGTGCCGCCGCAGTAGCGAGCAGACTGCCCGTGGTGACGTCATACACCAGCAAGCCCTTGGTGCGAGCGGAGAAGTTGTCCTTCGAGATCACGATCCCCGACGGCAGACCGACCTGACCCGTCGGCTCGATCACACCGTCGTCACCCACCGGAGCACTACCGCTCGAGGGCTGCACAGACGAGCCTCCACCGCACCCGCTCAACAGCACCGCAACAGCACACACCACCGCGACCCGCCGCACGACATCCTCCCCAGGTCCGAGGCCGGGGCGACGACCCCGCGCAGCAGCAACCCTAAGCCACGCAGCTACACCCTGTAGCCCCCTCACTCCTTACACGTCAACCTGTCGGGCAAAGGGCCAGTAGTCGTGCCCCAGCCGACCAAGATCGCCGGACACGGAGACAGGGCTGTTAGATCCACAGCCCCATCGGTGTAGGGCTGACCCACGCAGCTCACTATCAGGGACGGGCAGGCCGTTGGTCGAGAGCGGTGTGACGGTGGCTGGCGCCGACGGTGCAGATTGTGGCGGCTAGCGGGCTCCTACGCCTGGCATCGAACTGAAAGACTGCTGTTTGGGCCACATACATCTGGGGGTGCGTCTTGAGCCCTGCCGTGAAGCGAGGTATAGCCGCCGGTATGACTGTCGTAGCTGCTGCAGCGGTCAACATCGCTACAGGCATGCTGACGCAGCATTGGGCCACGGCCTGGTGGGCGGCGCTCGGCGTAATTCTGGTTGGCAGCGTGATCGCCCAGGTGTACCTGACTGTTGCCGGCTCTAGGCCCGCTGAGCCGAACTCGATCTCCATCACCGGCGATGTGAGTGGAATCGTCAACACCGGCGATGGAGTCTCCATCGTCCAGAACCGGTGAGCTGGCGGCGTCCCCGGCAGGGGGTAGACGGCATAACGACTGTCGGCGGTGACGTCAGTGGAATCGTCAACACCGGCGATAACGCCATGGTCGTCAAGGTCGATGCGCCGCGACGGCCGACCCGAGTCCTCCCTCACGAGCAGATGATTCGCGGCCTACACGGCAGGCGCACCTACTTGCTTGATGAGGAGTTGCCGTTCGTCGGGCCCGGCCCCGACCACGAGGCGGACCCAGTGAGGCTGCTTGCCCGCCTGTCTGGCCCGGAACCTCGCGGAGTGCTCGTCACTGGTGCCGCAGGTGCGGGGAAGACCCGCACCTGTTTCGAGGTCGCAGCGAGGGCCGCCGCCGCGGGTTGGCAGGTACTGCATGTCATGGCCAGCCCAGTGGTGATTGTGGAGGATCTTGCTGAGGACGCTCTCGGTTCCAGCGATCGCCGAGTCCTGCTGGTCCTTGACTACCTAGACGCATGTCCGCAGCTCGACCTGCGCGCATTAGCCGACGAGTTCCTCTCGAAGGCCAAGCGGTCCGGGACTCACGTGGCGTGCCTTGCCTCCGCACGTCCCGGTTCCCTGCAAGGACTGAACCAGCGCGGAGTCAGCTGGCTCTTCGACCAAGTCGTCCTCCGCGATGATCAAATGTACCGTTCGGTCGTCGCCGATCACATCGTCCACGCGATCGCGCCGAAAGCGGTCCTGCACTGGGGTGAGTCCGCCATGGCCTCAACCTGTGGACAGCGTCCGATCATCGCCCTGCTCATCGCGCGGGCGATTGAGCAACGTCTCGCTGGCGGACGCCCACCACACGACACTCTCACGCCACGCGCGCCTGAGCTGCGTCCGTGGCTGCAGGATGCGCTCCGGCGCGACCTGCTCGCCGGCGCAGGCACTGCCGGGCGAGGACCACTGGACATGCGGGCGCCCACAGTGCAGGAGCTGGCATGCGCGGTCGCGATATCCGCCTGTCCTCAGCCACGTGAGGCTGTCGAGACTGCGGTCGAGGCGTTCCTGACAACGGGCGATCCGTCGCCGTATACCGGTCGGCACGCTGTCGAGGCACTCTTGTCGCTGGGCTGGCTGGACGATGTCGAGGGGCACCTTGTGCCAGTGCACGACACCGTAACCGACGAGCTTCTCCTGCAATCAGTTCTTCCTCCCCCGGGACGCAGCATTCACGAGCCATCGGCAGAGATGCTCTTCGCGGCGGTCAGCGGACAGAGCGGCTCCTTCGCGCTGTTCACCGACCACCTTCGACGGATCATGGCGGACCTGTCAGTTCCGGGTCGACATCGCGAGGCCGAGGCCCTGGAACGCTTCTGCCGAGCGTGGATCTTTCGGCACCGAGACCGGCTGGGTCAGATGCTTTCCACCTCGGAGAAGAACGGTGAACGCGCACTGCTGACCATGGTTCTCGATCATCCTTGGCGCACGGCACTTCGGCAGTCGTGGGCGCAGATCGGCAACCCGTGGCTCTTGCGGGCGGAGTCGGGTCTGCAGGCCACGCCGTTCCTAGCCGCCGCTCTCCGCTCGGATGGAGCACCGCACGTCATCGTCACCGAAGCGTTGTCTTGGCTATCGCGGCGCTCCGGCCAGACCGACGCCGATCACGTGATCCGGGCTCTACTCACCCGAACTGACCTGACAGATCCGCAGAAACAACTCCTCCTAGACCACGCGACGACGTGGGTCCGCGACCATCCAGGCTGGCCGGCCGCACCCGAGATTCTCAGCGGTCTCCTCATGCGTGATGCCACCCCGTCCGAACGGCTGGAGGTGGCACGTTGCGCACTGGCCTGGCTCACACCGCGCCGAAGCTCCGAAGCAAACAAGGTGCTGCGTCGGCTGCTGGCGTGCACGAGCTTGCCTCAATTGATCTACGAAAAGGCCATTGACAGGGCCTTCGACTGGGTCAGAGCCAATTACGAGAATAGCGCACCATTCCTCACCACACTTCTACAGAGTCATACCCTCACGGAGCAGCAGCGGAAGGCCGCCCGCCAGGCAGGAATCCAGTGGCTCGACCAGAATCCGTCCGAGCCAAACCGAATCCCTTTGATTGAAGCTCTACTCGCTGGTGAGGACATCGAGGAGTCATTAGACGCCCTGTGGTCCCATGTGAGCAGCTTGCCTGAGTCAGACGCCGATCCCATGATCATTCACCGGCTCCTTGAGAACCACTCCATCCGCGGCGAACGAGCTCGGCTGATTACTGAGAAAGCCTTCCGGTGGCTGGACGGTGCACAAGATCGCAACCTCAGGCGTTTGGTTCTCACATCGATCATGGGCCGGGAAGACCTTAGCCCTGTTCATTTGGACCGACTGGCCGACGAGGCCATGACCCTCGTCGACGAGGCTCTACACCCCAAGTTCCTCACGGTAATGCTGAACAGGGGTTCCTTCATGAACGGCGAGCAGAGCCGCCGCATCATTGCGCTGGCGCTCGCCCACTGCCGTGCTCACGTAGGGCTAAAGCAAAAGCGCTTCCTCGTCAACGCCCTGCTCCGCCGTCGTGACCTGACCGCCAAAGACAGCCGTGAAGTCATCGCTGTCGCGCTGAACCTCCTAGAGGCCGATAACGGACTGAAGGCAGGCGGACTCCTCACCTCCCTCCTCGAGCGAGACGACCTGACGCCCACCGAACTCGACGGGACCGTCGCTCGTGCTCTGCGCTGGCTGGAAGAGAAGGTGCATCTTTCGTCGATGCGCCGGTATTTCCTTCTCCGCGAGCTTCTTTGCCGGCCTGACCTGCCCTCGTCAGCCGTCGCAGCCTGCGAACGCCACGGCCGCGACTGGCTCGCCATGGCGGCGCCCACTGACGAACGGGCCGAGGTGATTCGTGCTCTAATCCCGTACCAAAGCAGGGCTTGACTGTTCCACGCTGCGCCTCCCGGGCGGTTGCACGGCGACCGGACACCGCAGGATCAAGGCCCAGTGGGAGGCAGAGTCCGCCTTGCTGACGGCATACGCCTGGCCGCTGAGGTCACGTCCACGTGATTGGCGTAAGCGTGTGTTTGAGAAGTTTTCAGTTTGTCGTCGGCTCGCCTTCATGACTATCAGCTTCGATGCGGCGAGTGTGGCCGAGTGTCTCGGCCGCGGCAGCACCCCTCGGACCTAACCGACGCGCAGTGGGCGCTAGGGCGTGTCTTCAAAGGCTCACAACCATTGGAGTAGCGCGGCGATAGTGACTGTGGCCTGGAACGAGGTCGCGGTCTTGTCGTAGCGGGTCGCCACGCTGCGGCACTGCTTGAGCCGGTTGAAGCACCGTTCGACGACGTTGCGCCGTTTGTAGAGCTGCTTGTCGAACGCCGGTGGTCGGCCGCCACGGCTGCCGCGTCGGTAGCGGTTGGCCTGCTGGTCGGCGCGCTCAGGGATCGTGTGTCCGACGCCGCGCCGGCGCAGGTCAGCCCGGATGGCCTTGGAGCTGTAGCCCTTGTCGGCGATGACATGGTCGGGCCGGACCCGAGGTCGGCCGGGTCCGGCCCGCTCGACCCGGATCGCTGCCATGACGTGCGTGAAGCGGCTGCAGTCGTTGACGTTGCCGCCGGTAAGCACGAACGCCAGGGTCCGACCCAGGCCGTCGCAGGCGAGGTGAATCTTGGTGGTCAGTCCACCTCGACTTCGACCGAGGGCGTGATCTTGTGGTTCGTCCGATTCGCAGGCCCCCCTTTAGCGCCCGCAGCGTGCTGGTGGGCACGCACGATCGTGAAGTCCACCGACACCAGCCAGTCAATGTCCCCGGCAGCGTCCGCGTCGGCCTGGACCCCGGCCAGCATCCGCTCGAACGGGGGGTTTTCGGGGGGCGGTTCAAAACCCCATAGACAAACTTAAAGCCCCGACCAGCGTTTCCGCTGGCCAGGGCTTTTTGTTTGTCGGGACGGCCGGATTCGAACCGACGACCCCTTGACCCCCAGTCAAGTGCGCTACCAAGCTGCGCCACGTCCCGCCCTCGCGTGGTTTCCCAACGCGACAGCCGGTACAGCTTAGCGCAGCAGCCCCGGCTCGTTCGCACAGGCCCCACCCGCGCCGCGAGCTAACCGAACCACCGCACACCCCCTAAAGCGTCCTAGGAGGGTGGGGTTGAAGAAATGCCGGACGGGCGAGGACCGCCCATCCGGCATTTCGAGAGAACAGGGGCAGGTCAGCCGTGCGCCTTGCCCCGGCCGCCGGGGCCGAGCTTCTTGCGGGGGCGAACCGAGATTTCGATTGGGCTGCCTTCGTACCCGAATTCCTCGCGGAGCTTGCGCTCGACGAAGCGCTGGTATCCGGCGTCCAACGGACCGGTGGTGAAGAGCACGAACCGCGGCGGCGCCACGCCGGCCTGCGTGGCGAACAGGATCCGCGGCGCGCGACCGCCCCGCACCGGGTGCGGGGTGGCCTGCACCAGCGCGGTCAGCCACTGGTTGAGGTACGCGGTCGGCACCCGCGTTTCCCAGCTGGCGAGCGCCTTGTTCAGGGCCGGGGCCAGTTTGTCCACCGCACGGCCGGTCATCGCGGACAGGTTCAGGCGGATCGCCCAGGGGATGCGGCGCAGCTCCCGGTCGATTTCCTTGTCCAGGTAGTACCGACGGTCGGCGTCGACCAGGTCCCACTTGTTGAACGCGATGACCAGCGCCCGGCCCGACTCGGTCACCATCGACAGGATCCGCTGGTCCTGCTCGCTGATCGGCTCGCTGGAATCCAGCAGCACCACGGCCACCTCGGCGGCCTCGATGGCGCCGGCGGTGCGCAGGCTGGCGTAGTACTCGGTGCCGCTGGCCTTGCCGACCCGCTTGCGCAACCCGGCGGTGTCGACCAGCTGCCAGGTCTGGCCGCCGATCTCGACGAGGCTGTCGACCGGGTCCACGGTGGTGCCCGCCACCGAGTCGACGACCGCCCGCTCCTCACCGGAGAACCGGTTGAGCAGGCTGGACTTGCCCACGTTCGGCCGCCCGACCAGCGCCACCCGGCGGGGTCCGCGCGGTCGGTTCTCCATGATCGCCGGGGCTTCCGGCAGCGCGGCGAGGATGGCGTCCAGCAGGTCGCCGGAGCCTCGCCCGTGCAGCGCGGAAACCGGGAACGGCTCGCCGAGGCCGAGCGACCAGAGCGACACGGCCTCCATCTCGATGGAGGTGTTGTCAGCCTTGTTGGCCACCAGGATCACCGGCTTGGCGCTGCGCCGCAGCATCTTCACCGCGGCCTCGTCCACGTCGGTGGAGCCCACCATCGCGTCGACCACGAAGAGGACCACGTCGGCGGTGACGACCGCCGTCTCGGCCTGCGCCGCGATGGCCGCGGCGCGGTCCTTCGCGTCCGGCTCCCAACCGCCGGTGTCCACCACGGTGAACGCCCGGCCGTTCCACTGCGCGTCGTACGGCACCCGGTCCCGGGTCACACCGGGCACGTCCTCGACGACCGCCTGGCGACGGCCGATGATCCGGTTGACCAGAGTGGACTTACCCACGTTGGGGCGACCGACCACGGCCACCACAGGCTGCGGGCCGCTCGGTTCCTCGACGGCAACCTCGGGCTCCCGCAGCTCGACCCAGCCACCACCATCGCTACTCATGCCACACCCCGCTCGGTGAGCAGCTCGCGCAACCGCGCCACGACCTCATCGATGCCCAGCTCGGTGGTGTCCAGCACCACCGCGTCGGGCGCCTGCGCCAGTGGGTTGACCTTGCGGGTCGAGTCGAGCCGGTCCCGTCGCGCCAGGTCGGCGGCGGTGGCCGCCACGTCAGCGGCGTCCTCCGCGCTACGCCGGGCGGCACGGGCCTCCTCGGAGGCGGTCAGGAAGACCTTCAGGTCCGCGTCCGGCGCGACGACCGAGCCGATGTCCCGACCCTCGACGACGATCCGGCCGACGTTGGCGATCATCTCGCGCTGCCGGGTAACGAGCAGCTCACGAACAGCCGGCACGGCGGCGACGGCGGAAACCGCGCCGGTTACCTCCGGCCCGCGGATGTCCGCGTCCACACCCACGCCGTCGACGGTCACGGCGTACCCCTGCGGGTGGGTGCCGATGTGCAGCTTGACCTCGCCGGCGACCTTGGCCACCGACGCGGCGTCGGTGAGATCCACGCCGGAGCGCAGCACGGCAAACGTGATCGCCCGGTACATCGCTCCGGTGTCCAGGTAGCGCGCACCGATCGCGACGGCGAGCCGCCGCGACACGGTGGACTTACCCGAACCGGACGGCCCGTCCACAGCGACCACACATCGTCTGGCCCGTACGTTTTCCTCCACCGTGTCCTCCTCAGCCCGTACCTCACGGATCGCCCGGTGATCTGGCGCCGCAAGCGGTTTGTCAATCGTCATCAATCATGCCCGCGGTCCGTGGCGGACCTGCGCGCGACGCCGCCGGAGGCGACCCACGCCACCCCGGCGGCCGCCGTCTCGGCCGTTGCGAAGCCTACCGGCAGCCGTACCCCGAACTCGGGGGTCAGTCACCGACCGCGTTGAACAGGGCGGCGACCTCGGCGTTCGTCAACCGCCGGATCCGCCCGGTGCGCAGGTCACCCAGCCGGATCGGACCGATCGAGGTACGCACCAGCCGGGTGACCGGGTGGCCGACCTCCTCCATCAACCGCCGGACGATGTGCTTGCGCCCCTCGTGCAGGCTCAGCTCCACCTGGGCGGATTTGCCCAGAGTGTCCACCACCTTGAACGAGTCGACCTTCACCGGCCCGTCCTCCAGCTCGACCCCGGCCAACAGCCGCTTGCTCAGGTTGCGCGGGATCGGCCCGACCACCTCGGCGAGGTAGGTCTTCAGCACCTGGTACGAGGGGTGCATGAGCTTGTGCGCGAGGGTGCCGTCGTTGGTGAGCAGCAGCAGGCCCTCGCTGTCCGCGTCGAGCCGCCCGACGTGGTAGACCCGCTGCTCCAGCCGGGCGCCGATGAAGTCGGACAGCTCGTTGCGTCCCTTTTCGTCTGCCATGGTGGTGACCACCCCGCGCGGCTTGTTCATCGCCACGTAGACCAGGCGGACGTCGACCTGGAGGCGCTCGCCGTCCACGTGGATCACGGCGGTGGCCGGGTCGACCTTGTCGCCGAGCTTGGCGACCCGCCCGTCCACGGTGACCCGGCGGCGGAAGATCAGGTCCTCGCAGGCACGCCGGGAACCCACGCCGGCGGCGGCGAGCACCTTCTGCAGGCGCTCAGCCCCCTCGAAGACAGGGGCGTCGGGTTTGGGGGAACGGTTATCGGGTCGCATCAGCAAGCTCTTCTACGTCGTCGGGCAGGAAGGGTGCGAGGGGCGGCAGCTCGTCAACGGTGTTCAGCCCGAGCTTCTCCAGGAACAGCGTGGTGGTCTTGTACAGGAACGCCCCGCTGTCCGTTTCGGTGCCGCACTCCTCGACGAGGCCGCGGGTGACCAGCGTACGGATGACCCCGTCGCAGTTCACACCCCGGATGGCTGAGATTCGCGAACGGGTCACCGGCTGCTTGTAGGCGACCACGGCGAGCGTCTCCAACGCCGCCTGGGTCAGCCGTACGGACTGCCCGTCCAACACGAACCGCTCAACGTACGTAGCGTATTCCGGCCGGGTGTACAGCCGCCACCCGCCGGCCGCCCGGCGCAGCTCGAACCCGTGCCCGGCGGCGGTGTAGCCGGCGGCGATCTCGTCCAGCACCGGCCCGACCCGTTCCGCCCGCTGCTCCAGCACCTGGGCCAGGACCAGCTCGCTGACCGGCTCGTCGACCACCAGCAGGATCGCCTCCAGGGCGCCGCGCAACTCGGTGTCGGACAGCTCCGGCGCGGGCTCCGGCGCGGCCGTCACCCGCCGCCGCCCCGCAGCCTGCCGCCGGGGTACGCCCGCAGCCTCGGACGACTCCCCCACGAACGGCTCGCCGGGCTCCGGCTCGCTGCGGTCTGATTCGGCGCTGTCTGATTCGGCGCTGTCTGATTCGGCGCGGTCCGGCTCGGCGCGGTCCAGATCGGCCGGGAGCGCTGCGGATACCGGCTCCTGGACGGGCGGCTGCGCCGCGAGATCGTCCGTGGCCGGCGAAGGTGCGGTGATGTCCGACGCGGCGTCTGCGGTGTCCGGTTCCGCGGCGGGCGGACGGGGGCGTTCCCACGGGGGGACCCAGGCGGCCGCCTGGTCGGCCAGGGAGTCCCGGCGATCCTCGTCACTCATCGCGCTCATCCTCCGTCGTTTCCGTCCCGTCCACCCCAGAGCGCTCCCCCGGCAACTCCGGTGCCTCCGGTCCCCCGGTCTGCGCCACCGGCTCCGGGTCGGCCGGGCTGCCCGCGTACTCGTCGACGTGCACCTCGGTGTCACCGTCGGCCGGGCCGGTCCAGCGAACGGTCAGCTCCTCCAGGGCCTGCTCCTGCACGAAGGACACCAGGCCCTCCCGGTAGAGCTCCAGCAGCGCTAGGAACCGCGCCACCACCTCCAGGGTCGCCTCACAGTCCGCGCAGAGCAGCGAGAACGTGGCCGTGCCGGCCCGGCGCAGCCGGGTAGCGAGGATCGCCGCGTGTTCCCGGACACTGACCCGGACCATGTGCACGTGGGCGATGGAGACCTCCGGCACCGGCTTCGGGGTCATCGCCTTCACGGCCAGCTTCAGCAGCCGCTGCGGACCGATGCCGAGAACCAGGTCGGGCAGCGCGTCGGCGTAGCGGGCCTCCAGGCTGACCGCCCGCGGGTACCGCCGGCCGCCGACGGCCTCCAACTCGGCGATGTACGCCGCCGCTTCCTTGTACGCCTTGTACTGCAGCAGCCGGGCGAAGAGCAGGTCCCGGGCCTCCAGCAGGGCCAGGTCGGCCTCGTCCTCCACCTCGGCGGAGGGCAGCAGCCGGGCCGCCTTCAGGTCGAGCAGCGTCGCGGCGATCAGCAGGAACTCGCTCGCCTCGTCCAGGTCCCAGTTGTCGCCCATGGCCCGGATGTAGGCGATGAACTCGTCGGTGACCGTGTGCAGGGCCACCTCGGTCACGTCGAGCTTGTGCTTGCCGATCAGTTGCAGCAGCAGATCGAACGGGCCGGTGAAGTTGGCCAGCCGCACCGTGAAACCGGTGGAAGCCGGCTCGGCGGGCAGGTCGGCAGCCACGTCGGCGGGCGGCACACCATCGACCACCGCCGTGGCAGCGGCCTCGGGCGGGTCAAGGGGTGGCGCGGTCACCGCACGACCGTAGTCCACGAGGCGGGCACCGGGCGTTCCGGCTACCGCTCCGACTGGGCGGCGATCACCTCGCGGGCCAGCTGACGGTAGTTACGTGCCCCGGAGGACGCCGGGTCCATCGTC
The DNA here is from genome assembly GCF_018070425.1 of Micromonospora sp. C81. Taxonomy (NCBI): domain Bacteria; kingdom Bacillati; phylum Actinomycetota; class Actinomycetes; order Micromonosporales; family Micromonosporaceae; genus Micromonospora; species Micromonospora sp. C81. Next base: position 28,837 of record NZ_JAGPXS010000030.1, on the reverse strand, counting down.
GTGATCGGCGCACCGGCCACGGTGGACTCGGGGAACTTCACCGTCTTGGTGATGACCGTCTGGTAGACCTTGTCGCCGAACGCCTCCACGACCCGCTGCAACACCTGACGGCAGTGCGTGGTGCGGCTGTCGTACATGGTGGCGAGGATGCCTTCCAGCTCCAGGTCGAAGTTGAGTCGCTCGCGCACCTTGTCGATGGTGTCCAGCAGCAGCGCCACACCGCGCAGGCTGAAGAACTCGCACTCCAGCGGGATGAGCACGCCGTGCGCGACGGTCAGCGCGTTGATCGCCAGCAGGCCGAGCGACGGCTGGCAGTCGATCAGGATGTAGTCGTATTCCTTGCGGACCGTGCGCAGCACCCGCGCCAGGGCCATCTCCCGGGCCACCTCGTTGACGAGCTGGATCTCGGCGGCGGAGAGGTCGATGTTGGCCGGCAGCAGGTGCAGCCCCGCGACGTCGGTCTTGATGACGACGTCCTCGGCGATGATGTCGTCCTGCATGAGCAGGTTGTAGATGGACAGGTCGAGGTTGTGCGGGTTGACGCCCAACCCCACCGAGAGCGCGCCCTGCGGGTCGAAGTCGACCAGCAGCACCTTGCGGCCATATTCCGCGAGCGCCGCGCCCAGGTTGATGGTGGTCGTGGTCTTACCGACGCCACCCTTCTGGTTGGCCATCGCGATGATGCGCGCGGGGCCGTGCCGATCGGTGGGCATCGGCTCCGGAATGGGCTTGCGCATCGTGTAGGCAGCCGGGTCCGCAGGACCGAGGTCCGCGCCGAGCGTGGCCTGCTGCTCGCGGAGCTCCGACGTCCAGGTCTCGGCACGGTCACCGTTGCCAGCCATGTGCTCGTTGCCCCCTCCCGACGACCCCACCCGGCGTCGGAGCCGTCCGACGTCCTTCGCGGCGCCGCTGCGCACCCCGGTCGTGTCGCCCCAGGAGGTCCGCGCCGATGCCGACTGTACGCCACCGACCAGCAGGGGGTTCGGCACCGGCCCGGCGTGTCGGAGCCGACCGCGACCTGTTCAGCCCCGGGCGCGCGGATGCGCGGTGGCGTACACCTCGCGCAGCCGCTCCACGGTGACCAACGTGTAGACCTGGGTGGTGGTCACCGATGCGTGCCCGAGCAGCTCCTGGACCACCCGGACGTCGGCGCCGCCGTCGAGCAGATGCGTGGCGTACGAGTGGCGCAGGGTGTGCGGGGAGACGGCGGCGGGCCCGTCGACGGGCAGCCCGGCCCGCTCGGCGGCGCGGCGCAGGATTCCCCAGGCGCCCTGGCGGGACAGCGCGCCACCGCGGGCGTTGAGGAACACCGCCGGTGTTCCCCGGCCGGAGGCGGCCAGCGAAGGGCGGGCCCGGACCAGGTACGCGCGGACGGCGTCGACGGCGTACCCGCCGATCGGCACCAGCCGGACCCGGCCGCCCTTGCCACGCAGCAGAACGGTGCCCTCGTCGGTGTCGAGGTCGTCCACGGCGGCACCGACCGCCTCGGAGATCCGCGCCCCGGTGCCGTACAGGAACTCCAGCAGCGCCCGGTCGCGCAGCGCGAGGGGCGCGTCCTCGCCGGTGGCGGTGATCGGGCCGGCGATGTCCAACAGCCGGACCACGTCGTCGACCGGCAGGGCCCGGGGCAGCCGACGCGGCGGGGTGGGCGGGCGGACGTCGCGGCTGGGGTCGACGCCGGCCAGCCCCTCACGCAGCGCGAAGCGGTGCAGGCCGCGAACCGCGCTGGCCGCCCGGGCGGCGGAGGAGACCGCCAACGGCGGGTGGCCGTCGTCGCCCGCGCGCAGTCGCGCCAGGTGCGCCTCGACCAGGCCGGCGCCGACCGACGCGAGGTCGGTGACGCCGGCGCCGACCAGGGTGTCGAGATAGCGGTCCAGATCCCGACGGTACGAGGTGAGCGTGTTCGCCGACAGGCCACGTTCGACGGTCAGGTGGTCGAGGTAGCCGCGCACGGCACGGCGCAGGGCCGGCGCGGGCTGTTCGCCCACGCCGGCGCCGGCTACACCGTCGGTCAGTGCCCTGCCCCTCGGCTCGCTACCGCTCGGCCGCCACCGCTCAGGCCAGTGCGTCGGCCAGCGGGAGCACGTCCATGCCGTGCGCCTCGGCGACCGGGCCGTAGGTGACCTGCCCGTCGTGGGTGTTCAGGCCCAGCGCCAGCGCCGGGTCGTTGCGCAGCGCCTCGCGCCAGCCCTGGTTGGCCAGCTCCAAGGCGTACGGCAGGGTGACGTTGGTCAGCGCGTAGGTGCTGGTGTTCGGCACCGCCCCGGGCATGTTCGCCACGCAGTAGAAGATCGACTCGTGCACCTTGTAGACCGGGTCGGCGTGCGTGGTGGGGCGCGAGTCCTCGAAGCAGCCGCCCTGGTCGATGGCGATGTCGACGAGCACACTGCCCGGCTTCATCCGGGAGACCAGCTCGTTGGAGATCAGCGTCGGCGCCTTCGTGCCGGGCACCAGCACCGCGCCGATGACCAGGTCGGCGTCGAGCACGGCCCGCTCGACCTCGTAGGCGTTGGACGCGACGGTCTGCAGGTGGCCCCGGTAGATGGCGTCGGCCGAGCGCAGCCGGGCGACGTTCTTGTCCAGCAGCAGCACCTCGGACTGCAGACCCAGCGCGATCGCGGCGGCGTTCATGCCGGAGACGCCGGCGCCGATGACCACGGTCTTGGCCGCGTACACCCCGGAGACACCGCCGGGCAGCACACCGCGACCCCCACCGGTGCGCATCATGTAGAAGGCGCCCATCTGCGGGGCGAGCCGGCCGGCCACCTCGGACATCGGGGCGAGCAGCGGCAGCGACCGGTCGGGCAGCTCGACCGTCTCGTACGCGATGCCGGTGACCTTGCGGTCGACCAGCGCGTCGGTGCACTCCTTGGAGGCGGCCAGGTGCAGGTAGGTGAAGAGCACCTGCCCCTCGCGCATCCGGTGGTACTCCTCGGCGATCGGCTCCTTGACCTTGAGCACCAGCTCGGCGGTCTCCCACACCTCGTCGGCGGTGCCGAGGATCTTCGCGCCCGCGGCGGCGAACTCCTCGTCGGTGATGCTGGAGCCGACGCCGGCGCCGGACTCGACGAAGACCTGGTGACCGCTGCGGGTGAACTCGTTGACGCCCGCTGGCGTGATCGCCACGCGGTACTCGTGGTTCTTGACCTCGCGTGGGATTCCGACCTTCACGATGCAGACACCTCTCTTCGGGGCTGCTCTCCCCCGACTGCTCGGTGCCGCGACGGCCCCATTGCCACCGCGGTCCACCGGTCCCGCCGGCGGCAGTCTAGGCGCGCCCGGTGCCGCCGCGAGCCAGCACAGTGGCATCCGGTGCCCGGATGGCCTGACGGAGTGTCAGGGCGCTGCCCGGACTCACCGGTGCGCCATCGCCCCCGCCGTCGGGACAGTGTTCGACCATTATCGCCTGATCTGCCGGATGCCGCTGAGGACAGCCGGCAAGGGCCCCGCGGCTGACCGCGGGGCCCTTGTCACGCGTACCCCCCTCGTGGGGGTGACCGGCGACGACGCTCAGCGTGGCAGCGGCGCGTCCGACCGGCGCAGCGTCGACCAACCGGTGTCCCGGGCGCGGGCGGCGGCGAGCAGCCCGGCCACCGCGGACGCGTTGGTGATCTCACCGGCCAGGACCATGGCGACCGCCTCGTCCAGGTCGATCCGGACGACCTGGAGGTCGGCCTCCTCGTCGCGGCGCTCGTGACGCTCGTCGGCCGGCACCTCGGCGAGATCCCGGGCGAGGAAGACCCGCACCAGCTCGTTGGTGAACCCGGGAGAGCTGTGCAGGTCGACAAGCACATCGACCTGCCCAGCGGTCAGGTCGGCCTCCTCGGCCAGTTCCCGCAGCGCGGCAGCCGGCAACTCCTCGCCGGAGACGTCCATCAGCCCGGCGGGCAGTTCCCACAGGTGCCGCCCGACCGGGTGCCGGTACTGCCGGATCAGCACCACCTGGCCGGCGTCGTCGAGCGCCACCACGGCCACCGCCCCGACGTGCCGGACCAGGTCACGCACCCCGGTGCCGCCGCCCGGCATGGTCACCTCCTCGGTGACCACGTCGAAGATCCGCCCCCGGTACCGCTCCTCGCGGGAACGCACCTCGTAGCGGTGCTCCAGGTTGCTCACGAGGAGGACGCGGCCTTGGTCGCGGCGCCGTTGCGGGCGGCCTTGCGCGTCGTCGGGGCCTCCGACGCCGCATCCAGGTCGACCGGCAGCTGGTCGGCCTGCGAGTACGCCACAGCGGCCTTGACGAACGACGCGAACAGCGGGTGCGGTCGGGTGGGGCGGCTCTTCAGCTCCGGGTGCGCCTGCGTGGCCACGAAGAACGGGTGCAGGCTGCGGTCCAGCTCGACGAACTCGACCAGCCGGCCGTCCGGCGAGGTGCCGGAGATGTGCAGACCCGCCTTGGTCAGCGCGTCCCGGTAGGCGTTGTTCACCTCGTAACGGTGCCGGTGCCGCTCGCTGATCTCGGTGCTGCCGTACGCCTCGGCGACGATCGAGCCCTCGGTCAGCGTCGCCGGGTACGCCCCGAGCCGCATGGTGCCGCCCAGGTCGCCCTTGCCGGCGACGATGTCTTCCTGGTCGGCCATGGTGGCGATGACCGGGTGCGCGGCCTGCTCGTCGAACTCCAACGAGTTGGCGCCGTCCAGGCTGGCCAGGTGCCGGGCCACCTCGATCGTCATGCACTGCAGACCGAGGCAGAGGCCGAGCAGCGGGATGCCGTTCTCGCGGGCGTACCGGGCGGTGCCGATCTTGCCCTCGATGCCGCGCACGCCGAAGCCGCCGGGAATGAGGATGCCGTCCACGCCGGCCAACGCCGCCGCGGCACCGGCCGGGGTGACGCACTCGTCGCTGGGCACCCACCGCAGCTGCACCCGGGCCCGGTGGCCGAACCCGGCCGCCCGGATCGCCTCGCTGACCGACAGGTACGCGTCGGGCAGGTCGACGTACTTGCCGACCACCGCGACGGTGACCGTGTGCCGGGGCCGGTGCACCCGCTCCAGCAGGTCGTCCCAGCTGGTCCAGTCCACGTCCCGGAAGGAGAGGCCGAGCCGGCGCACCACGTACGCGTCGAGGCCTTCCCGGTGCAGCACCTTCGGGATGTCGTAGATGCTCGGGGCGTCCGGGGCGGCGACGACCGCCTCGGTGTCCACGTCGCAGTAGAGCGACAGCTTCTCCTTGAGCTTCACCGGGATCTCCCGGTCGCAGCGCAGCACGATCGCGTCCGGCTGGATGCCGATGTTGCGCAGCTGCGCCACCGAGTGCTGGGTCGGCTTGGTCTTCAGCTCACCCGACGGCGCCAGGTACGGCACGAGGGAGACGTGCAGATAGAAGCAGTTGTCCCGGCCCAGGTCGTGGCGGACCTGGCGGATCGCCTCCAGAAACGGCAGCGACTCGATGTCGCCGACGGTGCCGCCGACCTCGGTGATCACCACGTCGGGGAGGTGGCCGTCCTCGTCCGGGTCGGCCATCGCCAGGATCCGGGACTTGATCTCGTTGGTGATGTGCGGGATGACCTGGACGGTGTCGCCCAGGTATTCCCCGCGCCGCTCCTTGGCGATCACGTCGGAGTAGATCTGGCCGGTGGTGACGTTCGCCTTGCCGGACAGCGCCCGGTCGAGGAAGCGCTCGTAGTGCCCGACGTCGAGGTCGGTCTCGGCGCCGTCCTCGGTGACGAAGACCTCACCGTGCTGGAACGGGTTCATCGTCCCCGGGTCGACGTTCAGGTAGGGGTCGAGCTTCTGCATCACCACCCGCAACCCGCGCGCGGTCAGCAGGTTGCCGAGGCTGGAGGCGGTGAGGCCCTTACCCAGCGAGGAGGCGACGCCCCCGGTGACGAAAATGTGCCTGGTCGTCCGTGCTGATGGGGCCAAGGCCTGCTCCCGTGTCGTCTGTCGCGGTCATGCAGACCGCCGTGCTTGATCAGCAAAGTGATCACGCGATCCACGGGATTCGACGGTAACACCTCCCGGGCGGGTACCCGCAGGCCGCACCCCGGCTGCGACACCTGCGGGTCCATCCGGAGGCGGTCCGGCGCTCAGGAAGCGGCAACCTCGGTCGATGACCGGGTGACCTGCCGGGGCGGCACGGCGGCCCCACCACCGGTCGGCTCGGCCGGGGCGTCGCTGGGCTCGGCCGGGGCGTCGCTGGGCTCGGCCGGGGCGTCGCTGGGCTCGGCCGGGGCGTCGGTCGGCTCCGCCGGGGCGTCGACGCCGGCGCTGGGCTCGGCCGGGGCGTCCGGGGCCGGGGTGTCCGCTGTGAGGGCGTCCGGGGTCGGGGTCACCGGCGGTGGTGCGCTCGCGGGTGGGCCGCTGATCGGACGGGGGTGGACCGCGCCGAGCGGCCCGCCGCCACCGGTCGGGCCGTCACCACCACCGGTCGGGCCGACCCCGCCGGAGCCCGAGTCGTCGTCGGCGCCGTCGGCGAAGGAGCGGGCCAGGACCGGGCGGGTCCGGTCGGCGGCGTGCCCGAGCACCCGCAGCGACGCCAACGCGGCCATCGGCACCACCATCGCGGCGGCGGCGCCCATCACGTCCAGAGCCGCGCCGTCGAGCACACCACCGAGCACCGCGGCGACGACGGTGCCGGCCAACGCGGCCCGGACCGCCGGGTAGATGCCGAACAGCCGCATCAGCCCACCCCACGGCTGCAACAGGGCGAACCACACCAGCAAACCGCCGGTCAGCGCCAGCACGGTCAGCGGGCTGTTGACCAACGTCTCGAAGTTCTCCGTGCTGGAGCGGTGCACGGCGAACCCGCCGGTGCCGTCGCCGAGCGCGGACAGGAACCGGCCCAGGCTGCCCCGCTCCGCCGACGGGCGACGCAGGTCCACCACGGCGAAGCCGATGCCGACCGCCAGAGCGGCCATGGTGGCCCAGGCCAACCGGCTGATCGTCAACCATCCGCCGGCGCTGATCACGGCGGCGACGCTCACCCCGGCGGTGAGCGCGATCGCGCCGACCGGGTCGGCACCCAGGAAGGGGCTGCCGACCACCACCACGGCGAGGCCACCCACGGCCACCATCACCGCCGGCCTCCAGCCGCGGTGCACCCGTTGGGCCAGCCAGCCGCCGGCGAGCAACGCGCCGGCGAGGAACACTCCCAGCCCCACAGTGCTCAGCCCGGAGTATCGGCCACCCTGCAGTGCGGAGTAGCCGACCACGCCGTTGAGCTGAAGGCGGGCGCCGGTGAGGACGTCCAAGCCGACGACGAGGGTGGTGAGGCCGGCCACCGCGCCGACCGGGCCGAGGGTGCCCGCGTACCCGGGGGTGAACCGCACCGCGGCGGTGCCCGCGGCCACCAGGAACGCGGTGACCCCCGCGAAGATCCACCCGGGGTGCTCGCCCTGCCACCACGGCACCGCGTCGGCCAGCAACGCCGCCGGCACCGTCAACGCGGCGGCGACGAGCAGCAGCTCCACCACCGCCACGACCCGCCCCGAGACGGGCGTCGGGCCACTCGGCCCGGCGTGCGGGCGGGCCCGGCGCAGTAGCGGCAGGATGCCGATGGCCAGCAGCACCTGCACACCGGCCAGCAGCGTGAAGAACACGGCGGAGACGTCGCGCTGGGCGGCCGCCTCCCGATCGGCGTCCGCCGGGGCGTTGATCGCGTCGGCCAGGTCGGCCGGACGGCCGCCGGTGCTGACCGCCGGACGACCGAGGAAGAGCCGCTCCGGCATCGGCCGGCCCAGCGCGGCGAGCGCGGTCGGCGCGAGGTCGACGAGTTGCAGGTAGCCGTCCCGGCCGGTGCTCGCCGAGGTGAGCCACCCCCGCTCCCAGCCCGGACCGTCGGCGACCGCCACGTGCAGCCGCGACGGTTGTGCGGTGTCGGAGATCCCCGCTACCAGCACCAACGACCGCGGTGGGCGGGCGGCCAGCACCCGGGCCAGTTGGGCGTCCGCCTCCCGGGCCTCCTCGGCGCGGGTCGCCGGGTCGGTCCCCTCCACAGTGCCGAGGTCGACGATGCTCAGCACGCAGGAGCCCAGCAGAGTCCGCGGATCAGTGGGCAACGCCGAGGCGTACCGGTCGACGCGGCCGAACGGTCGCGCGGCGGCCACTGCCGCACCGGGGCCTACGGCGACGGAGCAGCGCACCGACTCCGACAGTGATCCGGGCGTCGCGTTCCACGGCAGGCGCTGCTGGTTGTACTGGACCACGCTCTCCTGGTCCGGCAGGTTCGCGCCGATGCCGTCGGGTTGTTCGACAGCCACCCCGGCCGCCGGGCAACCGCCGGGCAACCGGCTGCCGTTCCACCCGGCGAAGCTGCCCGCGCCGAGCGTCAGCCAGCCGTCCACCGGGCAGGTGGGTTGGTGTGCCGAACGCACCGAAAGCGAGCCGATCGACCCCTCCTGGGCCATCCGCCACAGCGTCGGGGTGCTCTGCGGATCCACGTCCTCCCAGCGCAGCCCCGCGACCCCGGCGAGCACCACGAAGTCGGCGGTGCGTCGCGGGCTGTCCTGCGTCGGGCGCGCGGCGAGGGCGGTGACACCCAGCGCCACCACGAGCACGGTCAGCAGGGCGGGGGCGATTCGGCGCAACATCACCGGTGTCCCGTTCTGGGGGCGTCGGAGCCCGGGGTGGCTGCCGGGCCGGTGTGGTCGGCGGCCAGCTCGGCGTAGAGGGCGGCCAGCGTGGCGACGGTGTCCGTCTCGGTCGGCCACGTCGCCGCCTGTTCGGCGCCCCGCCGGCCCAGCTCGGCCCGGGCCGCCGGGTCGTCCAGCAGCGCGCGTACCGCCGCGTCGACCGCGTCGACGTCCCCGGCGGGGATCAGGGTGGCGGCGTCGCCGACCAGCTCCGGCAAGCCGCCGACAGCGGTGGCGACCAGCGGTACGCCGGCGCGCAGCGCCTCCTGGGCGAAGAGTTGCCGGGCCTCCCAGTCGCTGGTCACCACCGCCAGGTCGGCGCCGGCGAGCAGGTCCGCCACGTCGGTGCGGTGCCCCAGCAGGGTGACCGGGGCGCGGGCCGCGGACGTCCGGGCCGCCAACGGCAGGTACGCGGGCCCGCTTCCCGCGATCACCACGACCGGCGGTGGGGTACGCGTACGCCAGCGGGCGGCGGCGTCGATCAGCACGTCGTAGCGCTTCTGCGGGTGCAACCGACCCACCGACAGGATCAGCGGCTGGTCCGGGCGAACCCCGAACTCGGCGCGTACGGCGGCCGGGCGTCGACGGGGCGCGGGCAGCGTGGGTGCGGCGACCGGGGCGAGTCGGGCGTCGGTGGCGCCCAGCGCGGTGACGCGTCGCACCAGGTCCGTGGAGGCGCCCAGGGCCACCCGGGCACCACGGACCACCACGCGCTCCGCCAGTCGGGACATGCCACCCCGCAGTCCACCGGCGAGTACCGCGTTGTGCCAGGTGACGATCAGCGGCGCGGCGGGACGGGCCAGCACCGCGACCAACCCGGCCCGCAGGCCGTGCGCGTGCACCACGTCGACCCGGGAGCCGGCGAGCGCCCGACGCAGGGCCAGCACGGCCCGCGCGTCGGCCGGCGTCGGGCTGGCCGGGATCTCCACCGGCGCGAACCGCGCACCGACACCGGTGAAGTCGAACTGTTCCTGGGTCGCGGCCGGCCCGCAGACCACGACGGTGGCACCGCCGGCGACGAGGCCACGCGCCACCGAACGGACGTGCTGGCCGACGCCACCGGTGCTGGACGCGAGCACCAACGCGACGCTGCCCGAAAAGCCGGCAGGCAGAGCTTGCTCACTCATCGCGCGGCCGTCTCCTTCCCGTCGCCCCGTTCCGGGGAGACAGCGCCCGACGTCGGCCCGCCGCCCCGGCCCCGTGGCCCCCACCGAGGCAGACGGCGCAACACCCGGCTGAGCATTGGCTGCACGTCCTGCCGGTCGACGAACCAGACCACGGCGAAGAACACCACCCCGACCAGAACCCCGGACAGCATGCCCTGACCGAACGCCGCCGCCATCGTCGGGGTGCCGCCCCCGGGCGTGTCGAGCCATCGGGTCAGGCCCAGCCCGGCGAGCGCCGCGAGCACACCGGCGAGGCCACCGGCCGCCCCGGCCCGTGCCGCGCCGGCGAGGGCGGGACGGCCGGCGCTGCGCAGCACCGCCGCGAGCAGCAGCGCCCCGAGCACCAGCATCCCCACCGAGTTGGCGGACGCCACCGCGAGCACCCGATCGGCGGTGGGAAGCAGCACCGTCAACGGCAACGCCACGGCCGGAACGACCAGCCAGCCAAGGGTGATCGCCACGGTCGCCGGCCGGGTGTCGCCCCGCGCGTACAGCGCGCGGGACAGAATCGCGAACAGCCCGTAGCCGAGCAGACCCGGTGCGAACCCGGTGATCGCCGCAGCGGTCGACGCCGGATTGTCCGGGTAGAAGAGGGCAGCGATCGGCTGCGCGGTGCCGATCAGCGCCGCGACGCCCAGGCAGCTGAAGAGCAGCACGCCCCGCACCGTGCCGGAGAGGGTCCGCCGGTAACCATCCTCGTCGCCGGCGGCGCTGGCAGCGGCGAGCGTGGGATAGGACGCCACCGCCAGCGGTACGGCCAGGACCGCCCACGGCAGCAGGAAGATGGCCTGGGCCAGGTTGAACACCTGCGGGGAGCCGGTGGGGCCGCCGGAGACACGGTTCAGGATCACCAGGAGCGCGACCTGCTGTGCCGCCACCGTCACCGCGCCGGCCGTGGCGAGCCCGCCGACACGCGCCCGCACGTCAGCGGTGAAGGCGTACCCGAACCGGGGCCTCAGCCGCAGTCGGCGCAACGGGATCACCAGCGACAGAGACAGCACGACCACACCCAGGGTGGTGCCGCCTGAGAGGAGCAACTCGCCGCTGCGGCCGACCTGGGCCACGGACACACCCCGTCCCTGCGCCGCGCCGAACGCCACGTAGACGACGACCACGGTGAGGCTGGACAGCAGCGGCGCGATGACGGGCCAGGCGAAGCGCCGGTGCGCCTGGAGCACGCCGGTGAGCACGATGCCGATCCCGTAGAGCGGCAGCTGCGGGGCGAACACGCGCAGCATCCGGGCCCCGGCGGCGAGCTCCGCCTCCGAGCGTCCCTCGCTGATCAGCGAGATGATCGGGTCGGCGAACAGCATGACGAGCACGGCGAGGGGAACCAGCAGGCTCACCGTCCAGGTCAGCAGGGCGCCTGTGGTGGCCGCCACCGCCCGCCGGTCGTCCGCCGCCACGGCCCCGGCCAGCAGGGGCACAACCAGGCTGGCCAGCGCCCCGCCCGCGACGATCTCGAAGACGATGTTGGGCACTGTGTTGGCGATGACGTACATGCCGCCGAGGTCGCTCTGCTGGACCACCCAGGTGAACACGGCGGTGCGACCGAAGCCGGCAAGGCGGCTGGCCACGGTGAGGACGGCGATGAGCGCGGCTGCCCCGGCCAGCCGGCCGGCGCCGGCGAGGGGGGCCGGTCGGGTCACGTCAGTCGGCGCGCCGGCCCAGTGCGTCGAGCTCGCGCAGCCCCGGCGTCCGCTGGATCACCGACGTGAAGCTGACCTTCTCGCTCGCGGCGGTCAGGCCGGCGAGCACGGCGAGCAGCCCGGCCCGGCCGAGCGGGCCGCTGCGGGCGGCGAGCGCGACGCCGAGCAGCGCCCCGAGCGCGTTCGCCCCGCTGTCGCCGAGCATCACGTCCTCGCCCAGGTCGTCGCGGAGCAGGCCGGCGGCGGCTCCGGCCGCACCCGCGGCGATCCCGCCGTGCGGACCACCGGTCAGGGGCGCGGCGAGCAGCAGCCCGGACTTGATCGCCCGGCCCGGTCGCAGGTCGAGCAGGTTGAGCAGGTTGGCGGTGCCGGCGATCACTCCGGCGCCGAGCAGCACGTCGACGCCCCGCCCGAACGCGCCGTGGCGCTGCCGGCGCGGGTGCGCGGCGACCCGGGGGTCGGCGGCCAGCAGCGCGGCCGCGCCCAGCCCGGCGGCGCCCACCCCGACGACCTTCACGAGGCCCGCGGTGACCCGCCCTTCGCGCAGCGCGGCGAGGTGACCGGCGAAACCCTTGGCCGCCTTCTGCTCCGGCCGCGCGCCGACCACGTCGTCGTAGAGCCCGACGCCACCGGCACCGAGGCCGGCGACCAGGGCCGCCCCACCGGAGGCGCCGCTGGTGGCACCGAACGCGCCTGCGGCGGCAGCACCCGCGGCGAGCGCCGGCCCGGCGGCCAGGCTCACCGTGCGACCACGGAAGTTGGTGCGGTCCAACGTCGGCCCGGCCGGTGAGGTTCGCACCTCACGCAGCGCGTACCGGGCCGCCGCGGCGCCAGCGCCGGCGATCAACAGCCGTCCCAGCGCCTTCACGCCACCCTCCGGTGCGCTCGCGCCGCCTCGTCGATTACGGACACGGGGGTACGTCGTTCGCTCACTGGGGCAGTCTAGGCAGCAGGGATGCGGCGTTGTCGCCGACGCCGTACTGTCCGGCCTTCTTCTCGGTGAGTTGCTGCACCAGGGCGAGGCTGGTGACCAGCTGACCCTGCCCGGTGTTGGCGTTGTCGACAGTCGAGATGGTCTGGGCGAGCACCGGGTCACCGCGGACCACCGACACCAGATTGCCGCCGACGGAGCCGTTGCCGGCGACCACGATCGACCCGGTGCGGTCGAACTGCTCGGCGATCTTGACGACCGACTCGTCCCGCTTCTCGGAGTCCTTGTCGACGTACGGCTGGCCGCTGACCACGACGACCGCCTCCGCCGACCCGGTGACCTTGTTGCTGTCGGTGGTCAGGTAGCCGGCGTTGTTGTACGCGGCGAGCACCGCCCGCCGGTCGGCGTCGCTGACCGGCGCGGTGCCCTGGGTCCGGTCCAGCAGGACGCTGGCCAGCAGCGCGCTGGAGGTCTCCACACCGTGCCCGTTGCCCGGCAGGCCGGTGGTCTGCGCGGTCGGGCGGGCGGCGGTGACGGCCAACTCCAGCAGGTTGGAGTTGTTGTCCGGGTTGATGAACTTGTCCTGGAGGTCGACGCGACCGGTGATGGTGGCCCCGCCGAGCTGGAGCTTCTTGAGCACACCCTCGGTGTGGTCGCGCCCGTTGGGCAGGCTGAGCACCACCACCCGGCGGCCGGTGAGGGTGCCGGGCAGGACGACCTGCGACATCTCCTCGGCGAACTTCTCCTCCATGCCGAGTTGCTTCTCCATGTTGCTGACCGTCTGGCGCCAGTTCTGGTTGTCCTTGCGCAGACCGGTGACCTGCCCCTCGAGGGAGTCGGCGACGGGGCCGTTGAGGGCGGCTGTGCCGACCACCAGGCCGATCGCCAGAGCCAGGAAGACCGCGGTGAGGGACACCACGTGGTAGCGGAAGTTGATCACGCTTGCAGCCTCTTGATCGGTCGGGAACTAGAAAAGCCGGTACAGCTGGAACACGAAATTGTCCCACCATTCGGCGACGACGCCCAGGTACGCCTTTCCTACGGTCGAAACGGCCACCGCGGATGCCATCGCCGCGATCGCCGACAGCACCAGCAGGAGCAGCGACGAGCCGGAGATGCTCTGCCGGTAGAGCCGGCTCACACCCTTGGCGTCGACCAGCTTGCCACCGACCTTGAGTCGGGTCAGGAAGGTCGAGGCCATCCCGCCGCGCCCCTTGTCGAGAAACTCGACCAGGGTGGCGTGGGTGCCCACCGCGACCAGCAGCGACGCGCCCTTCTCGTCGGCGAGCAGCATGGCCAGATCCTCGCTGGTCGCCGCGGCCGGGAAGGTCACCGCCGGGACGCCGAGGCCGTTGACCCGCGGCAGGCCGGGGGCGCGCCCGTCCGGGTACGCGTGCACGATCACCTCGGCGCCGCACCGCAGCACGTCGTCGGTGACGGAATCCATGTCCCCGATGATCATGTCGGGGGTGTAGCCCGCCTCGACCAGGGCGTCCGCGCCGCCGTCGACGCCGATCAGCACCGGCTTGAACTCCCGGATGTACGGGCGCAGCACGTCCAGGTCGGCCTTGTAGTCGTAGCCGCGCACCACGATCAGGCAGTGCCGACCCTGGATCTGGGTGTCGATGTCCGGCACGCCCACGCCGTCGAGGAGCAGGTCGCGCTCCTGGCGCAGGTAGTCCATGGTGTTGGCGGCGAACGCCTCCAACTGGACCGACAGACCCTCCCGGGCGTCGGCCATGGCCTTGGCGACCGTCTCGGCGTCCTGCAGGCTGCCGTGAGCCACCGGCTCGTCACCGGCGAAGACCGTGTTGCCCTCGATGCGCACCTGGTCGCCTTCGCGGATCCGTTCGAAGACGCCCTCGCCGAGGTCGTCGAGGAGCGGGATGCCGGCGGCGACCAGGACCTCTGGGCCGAGGTTCGGGTAGCGGCCGGAAACCGACGGCTTGGCGTTGAGCACCGCCGCGACACCTACAGCTACCAACGAGTCCGCCGCCACCCGGTCCAGGTCGACGTGGTCGATGATCGCGATGTCACCAGGGCGCAGCCGACCGACCAGGCGTTTCGTCCGGCGATCAAGGCGCGCGGTGCCGAGGACTCTGCCCGGTTCGGAGCTTCTGTTTCGGCGCAACGTGGGTAGACGCATCGTGACCATCCTGGCATGTGAGGCAGGCTTTTCTGTCGCGACATGCCTGAGCAGGGCCGCCTACCCAGGGAAGCACACGTCGGCACAAGCCGGTGTGCTTGCGCTCACAATACGCGGCGTCACAACCGCCTTTCCTTGGCGGCCACGGCCAGAAGCTCCTCGGCGTGGGCGATACCCAGATCGGAGTCGGGCAAACCTGCCAGCATGCGGGCCAGTTCCCGGGCCCGCTCGGTGTCCTCCACGACCCGCACCCCGCTGGTCGTCACCGCGCCCCCGGTGTCCTTCGCCACCACGAGGTGCCGGTCGGCGAACGCGGCCACCTGCGGCAGGTGCGTGACGACCAGCACCTGGTGGCTGCGGGCCAGCCGGGCCAGCCGCCGGCCGATCTCCACCGCCGCCTGACCGCCGACACCCGCATCGACCTCGTCGAAGACCAGCGTGGGCGGGCCACCCGAGCCCGCGAAGACCACCTCGATGGCGAGCATCACCCGGGACAGCTCACCGCCGGAGGCGCCGCGCTGCAACGGCAACGACGGCGCGCCCGGGTGGGCCAGCAACCGCAGCTCCACCTCGTCGCCGCCATCGGGGGTGACACCCACCTCGACACCGTTGACCGACAGCGTCGGCTCGGCGCGCCCGGCCGGGCGAGGCAGCACCGCCACCTCGATGCGCGCGTGTGGCATGGCCAGCCCGGCCAGCTCCACCGTTACCTGGTCGGCGAACCGGACCGCCGCCTCCTGCCGGGAGGCCGACACCCGCCCGGCCAGGTCGGCCACCTCGACGGCGAGCCGCTGACCCTCCCGCTCCAACTCGTCGAGCAGATCGTCGGAGCTGTCCAGATCGGACAGTCGGGTCCGCGCCCGATCGGCCCAGGCGATCACCCCGTCGACGTCGTCGGCGTACTTGCGGGTCAGGGCGCGCAGCGCCGCCCGCCGCTCGTAGACGTGCTGCAACCGGGCCGGGTCCGCGTCGAGCGTCGCCAGGTACGCCGACAGCTCCGCCGACACGTCGGTGACCAGCGTGGCCGCCTCCTCCAGGCGCGACGCCAACTCACCCAGCGCCGGGTCGGTGCCGGCCTGCGCCTCCAGGGTCCGTCGGGCGGTCCCGAGCAACACCGCCGCGTCGGGCGTCTCCTCGGCGGCCTCGGCGCCACCGGCCACACACTGCTGGGCGATCTGCGCTGCCGTGCGCAACCCCTCGGCGTGCTCCAGCCGCTGCGCCTCGGTCTTCAGCTCGTCGTCCTCACCGGGCTGCGGATCGACCCGGGTGATCTCGTCCAGGCCCAGCCGCAGCAGATCGGCCTCCTGGCTGCGCTCGCGGGCGTTGCGCCGCCGGTCGGCCAGGTCGTCGACCACCCGCCGCCACCCCGTATACGCCTCGCGCAGCGCGTCGAGCAGCTTCTCGTGCGCCGGGCCGGCGAAGCGGTCCAGTGCGGCCCGCTGCTCGGCCGGGCGCAGCAGCCGCAGCTGGTCGGACTGCCCGTGCACGGCCACCGCCTGCTCGCCGACCTCACCGAGCATCGACACCGGCATGCTGCGGCCGCCGACATGGGCGCGTGAGCGCCCCTCCACCGTCACCGTGCGGCTCAGCAGCACCGAGCCGTCCTCATCGGGCTCCCCACCGGCCTCGGTGATCCGCGCGTGCACGGCGTCCGCGACCCGCCCGGTCAGGCGCAACCGCCCCTCGACCACCGCCCGGCCGGGTTGGGCGCGAACCCGCCCGGCGTCGGCCCGACCGCCGAAGAGCAGGCCGAGGCCGGTGACGACCATCGTCTTGCCCGCACCGGTCTCGCCGGTGATGACGTTCATCCCGCCGGTCAACGGCAGCGTGGTGTCGTCGATGACGCCCAGTCCGGTGATGCGCAGCTCTTCCAGCACAGCCACCGACAGTAGACGCGAGGCACGACAGTTGACCAGCCGACGGGCCCGGGAGGGGCCGGCACCCGGCCGACGTACAGTTCTGCCCCGTGTTGGACGTGATCGGCCTGACCTCGGCTGAAGAGGAGCTCTACCGCTGCCTGCTCCAGCTCACGGTGGCGCGCGTCGACGACCTGGTCGCTCGTCTGCAACGCCCCCGCGAGCAGGTCGTCGCCCAGGTCGAGGCCCTGCGCGCCAAGGGTCTGGTGCAGCCCACCGACACCGACCCCGACGCGCCACTGCGCCCGACCGCCCCGGACGTCGCCCTGGGCGGGGCGCTGCTGCGTCGTCAGGAGGACCTGGAGGCGGCCCGCCGCCGGGTCACCCAACTGGCCGAGGAGTACCGTTCCGGGCTACGCCGGCACCACGTCGACCACCTCGTCGAGGTGATCACCGGCGCGCGGGTCCTGCGGGACCGTTTGCGCGATCTGCAGAATTCGGCGCGTACCGAGGTGCTCTGGTTCTGCCGGGCCAACCCCCTGGCGATGGCCGGCCCGGAGAACGTCGAGGAGTTCGACGCGCTGGCCCGCGGGGTGACCTACCGGGCCATCTACGAGCGTGACCTGCTGCTGGAACCGGGCGCGCTGGCCGACCTGGCCAAGGGCGTCGCCGCCGGTGAGCAGGCCCGCGTGCTGGACCGGCTGCCGGTCCGTCTGGCCATCGTGGACGCCAGCACCGCCGTCTGCCCGTTGGTGCCCGACCGCGACGGTGGGGAGCCGAGCGCCGCCGTGATCGGTCGCAGTCAACTGCTCGACGCCCTGCTCGCCCTCTTCGAGAGCCACTGGCGGGTGGCCACCCGACTGCGGCTCGACGACCCCCTCAACGTCGCGGCGGCTGAGAACCGGCGGCCGGTCCCCGAGGACCATTCGAGCGACGGTTACCAGCCGGATGCCGACGAGGCACGGCTGTTGTCGCTGTTCGTGGCCGGCGTACCGGACAAGTCCATCGCCTCCCAGCTCGGGGTGAGCCGGCGGACCGTGCAGCGGCGGATCGCCGACCTGATGGCCGCCGCCGGCGTGGACACCCGGCCCGGGCTGGCGTTCCAGGTCGCCCGACGCGGCTGGCTCTGACGCCGAAGGGGCCCACCGTCGGAAAACGGTGGACCCCTCGACGGGTGGGCGGGACGGCGTGACCGCCCCGCCCTCCCGGATCAGCGCAGCCCGTACGCCTGGAGCACCGTCTGATCGACGGTGTTCCCGGCCCGGTCGGCGGCGTGCACCCGCAACGACACCGTTCCCCGCCCAGCGGGCACGGTCGCGGCGTACCGGGTGCCCGACCCTCTGGTCGGGGCGTTCCGCCAGGTGACGCCCCCGTCGAAGGAGACCTGCACCCGAACGCTGGTGCCGGTCGGCGCGGCCACCCCGGCCGGCTGCCGCAGCGTCACCCCCAGCTGGTGGGGGCGGTTGCCGCGTACCGTGCCGAGCAGGTCGGCCGGCACCCGGTAGTCCACCTGCAACAGCGACAACGGCGTGGCGTCGCCCGTCGGCCGGGCCGAGGTGAACTCCCAGGCCGTGTCGGTCCGGGTGCCGTAGCGCCACTCGGCCGAGGACCGCTTCGTGGTCAGGTCCAGCCGGTAGCGGGCCCGCTGCGCCGTGGTGGGCACCGGGGCCCACCCGCCGGACAGGTCGGCGATCTGCTTTCCGTCCCGGCTGACCCGGGCCTCGACGGTGTCCGACTCCTCACTGTTTCCGGCGACGCTGTAGTGGCCGTCCGCGTCGACGAACTCCGGCACCCGCAGGTCGAGGCTGTCACCGGTACGCGTGGGCACCGGTGCGCCGCCGCCGGCCGGCACGGCCGGCCGGATCACCGGGGCGTGCCAGGTCTCGGTCTCCCGGTCGTCGGCGTCGTAGCGCCGGGGCTCCTCGGTCAGGCCGCCGGTCAACTGCCCCCACTGCAGGTACATGAGCTTGTGCTGGACCCGGTGCTGCCACCAGTTGTCCCCGGCACTGACGAACTCCTTGCGGGTGGTGCCCGTGCGGACCATGCGCTGGTCGTCGTTCCAGGAGTACTCCTGCCACGGACGCCAGCCGAACCGCTCCTCGCTGGCCCAGCCGGCACCCGTGTCGCCGTAGCTCGCGGTCACCTCGGCCGTGTTCTTCGCGGTCACGGTGTGCACGATGCGCTCCGGCACCCGGCCCTTCGACACCTGCCACACGTCATACAGGTACGGGCTGTCCACGGTCAGCGTCAGGTCGAGCGTCGCCCGGCCCTTGCGCACCGCTGCGATCAACCGCTGCCCGTCGTCGTACGCGACCACCATCGACGGGATCGGCAGTCGATCCCCGATCGGGCGCCACACCGTCCACGCCGAGAAGTCCGCCGGCCGAACGATCAGCACCATGGCGGCGCCAGCGGTCGCGGCGGCGGCAACCTGCTCCTCCTCGGATCGGTCCGGGTCGGTGGCGAGCAGCGCCGCGGCGCCCCGCACCCGGGTCAGGTCGGCGGGCGTCCCGGTGCCGGCCCAGACCAGCGGCAGCTTGCGCCGGCCGATCGGTGCCGGTGACGTACCCAGCAGGTTGATGTCCAGTGGACCGGACACCCCGCTGATCTTCGCGTCCACCATCGGTGCGACGAGCTGCCAGCGCGAGGCGAACTCGAACTCACCCTGGCGCACCTGGCGGGTCGGCGTGACGTTGACCTGCTGGACGGTGCTGTAGGCCATCACGCCGTGGTCGATCTGCCGGCCGTTGGCCAACACCCGGTGCACGTAGTAGCTGAGCGTGGCCCGCTGCTCGCTGGGCTTCGGCGTCTCGATCCGCACCGGTGTGCCCTTGCGCGCGTCGAGGACCACTGTCAGGTCCCGGTCGACGACCAGCTCCGGTTCGACGGTCTGGGTCAACTGCTCGTCCAGTGGAACGCCGTGCTGGACCATCGCGGTCAGCATGTACGTGCCCTCCTCGACCTGGAGGGTGCCCTCGCCCGGCCACTCGCCCCAGTAGTCGGACTCGGGCTGCTCACCGAAGAGGGTGAACCCCGGCGAGAGGGTCAGCTGGCCCTGCCGGTCCAACACCTTGATGGTGACCTGGTGCAACGGACCGTTGACGGTGAGCCCGACCGGCGTGCGCACGGCGACGCCGTCCGTACCGGTCGCCACCAGCCAGCCACCGTGCGGGCCCCGGGCCAGCTTCGCCGGGTCGGCACGCAGCGGCACGGCGACACTTCCGCCCGCCGGCACTGTCACCGCGTCGGAGGCCACTGAGACCCCGTCGGTCTCGGCCGCGCCGCTGTCCAGGTTGCGCAGCTCCAGGGCCGGCCGCAGGGTCTGCGCGACCTTCGTGCCGTTGGTGTACGTCACGGTCCGCTCGACCGGTGCGGCGCCGGTCTGGATCCGTCCGAAGTCAGCGGTGGCCGAGGCGTACACCTGCTGCTTGAGCGCCCGAGCCACGTCGACCCGGCCGCCGCCCTGCTCGAAGACGGTCAGCGCCGGGTTGGCCTTCGTGGTGCTCACCAGCGCGTCCTTGAGCGTCCCGGCGGCCCAGTCCGGGTGTTCCTGGGCGAGGATCGCCGCAGCGCCGGCCACGTGCGGTGTGGCCATCGAGGTCCCGGACGCGGTCGTGTAGGCGTCGCCCACCGGCGTACCCATGGTGGTGCCGGCGGCCCGCGCGGCGACGATGCCGACGCCCGGGGCGGTGATCTCCGGCTTCAGGCCGTTGTCGCCGAGTCGCGGACCACGGCTGGAGAACTCCGCCAGGTTGTCGTCGCGGTCGACCGCGCCGACGGTGAGCGCCGCGGCGGCCGCGCCCGGCGAACCGACGGTACGCGCCTCGCCCGCGTTGCCGGCGGCGACCACGAAGAGCGCGCCGGTCTCGGCGGTCAGGTCGTTGACGGCCTGGCTCATCGGGTCGGTGCCGTCGGTCGGGTCGCCGCCGAGGCTCATGCTGACAACCTTCGCGCCGGAGTGGGCGGCCCACTCCATGCCGGCGATGATGGACGAGTCATAGCCGGAGCCACCGTCGTCGAGCACCTTGCCGACCAGCAACCGCGCGCCGGGCGCGACACCCTTGCGCAGCCCGGCAGACGCGTTGCCGGTGCCGGCGATGGTCGCCGCGACGTGCGTGCCGTGGCCATGACCGTCACGGGCGCTGCCGCTGTCGGAGAAGTCCCGCGCCTCGGCGATCCGTCCGGCCAGGTCGGGGTGGGTGGCATCGACGCCGGTGTCCAGGACGGCCACCGTCACGCCACTGCCGTCCCGGCCGGCCGCCCAGGCCTGCGGGGCGCCGATCTGCGGCACGCTGTGCTCCAGCGTCGGGCGGACCTTCCCGTCCAGCCAGATCCGGGCGATGCCACCGCCCAACCGGGGCGCGGCGGCCGTGGTCCGGGTGGTCGGCGTGCCGGCGAGCGTGCTCCACAGGCCACCGAGGTCACCCTTGCCGACCCGCAGAGCCGCGCCGTTGATGCTCTCCAGGGGGCGGGCGTCCGCGGCGACGGTGAGCGGCCGGACCCGGCCGGCGGCCGACTCCTGATAGCGCACGATCAGCGGCAGGTTGCCCTGCGCGGCGTCGCCGTAGCCGTCAGCGGCCAACTTCTGCACGTCGAACAGGTTGGCGTCGAGAACCCCGCTGGAGACGTAGGGCAGGGCGTCGCTGGGAAGCACCCGCAGCGCGCCGTCGACCTCCATCGTCTGGAACACGATCCGCTCGCGCCCGGGGCCCGGGCGGACGGTGGCGGCGACCCGACCCGGTGCGGCCTGCACCAGGTCGACCTGGTCGCCGGTGATCAGCGTGAGACGTACGGGCGCGGCACCCGGGACGGGTGTGCCCGCCGTCGGGCCGGTGGGCCGGGCGGGCGGGTCGGCGGACGCCGGTGCGGCGAGGCCGACCACCAACGCGCCGACCGCGCCGACGGCGAGCCAGCGTGGGGACCAGTGCATGCGATGTGCTCCTCTACTCCTCCAGGCCCGCCATCCGTAGATGAGGGCCGATCGGAGTGTGCGTCGGAGCCTGTCACCAGGTCACTAGTCATCGGCCGCCGCAGCGGCGACATGTCGTCAGGTGGACAACCGACGTCCACCGACCGTGTGCGCCACGGTCACCGGCGGCTGCCGCGCCAACCATGCACGGGAAGGGCGAACTTGGCGACCAGCCGGTCGGTGAACGGGCGGGGCCGCAACCGCACGATGCGCACCGGCAGGGCGCCCCGACGCACCGTCACCCGGGCACCGGGCGGCAGGTCGTAGACCCGACGCCCGTCGCAGGAGAGCACCGCGAGGGTGGTGAACGGGTCGACGGTGATCACGAAGGTGGACGTCGGCGCCGTGACCAGCGGGCGGCTGAACAACGCGTGCGCGCTGATCGGCACCAGCAGCAACGCCTCCACCTCCGGCCAGACCACCGGGCCACCACCGGAGAACGCGTACGCGGTGGAGCCGGTGGGCGTGGCGCAGACAACACCGTCGCAGCCGTAGCGGGACAGCGGGCGCCCGTCCACGTCGACGAGCAGTTCGAGCATCTGCGCCCGCTCGCCCTTCTCGATGCTGATCTCGTTGAGCGCCCAGGACTCGATGGTCGGCCCGCCGTCGAACTCGGCGGTGACGTCCAGGGTGAGCCGCTCGTCGACCGTGTAGTTGCGACTGACCACGTCCCGCACCGCGACGTCCAAGTCGTCGATCTCCGCCTCGGCCAGGAAACCGACCTTGCCGAGGTTGATGCCGAGCAGCGGCACCTTCGCCGGGCGGGCCAGCTCGGCAGCACGCAGGAAGGTGCCGTCACCCCCGAGCGCGAAGACGATCTCGGCGCCCTCGGCGGCCTGCTGCCCGGCGACCGGCACCACGCCGGGCAGGTCCAGGTCGTCGGCCTCGTCGGCGACCACCCGTACCTCGAAACCCGCGGCGATCAGATCGGCCGCGACCGACCGGGCGTGCTCGGTGCTACGCCGACGGCCGGTGTGCGTCACCAGCAGTGCGGTCCGGCTCATCGGGCCACCCGCCCGAGGTGCGCCACCGTCGCACCAGCGCAACAGTGTGTCGTGCCAGTGCCCTCGCTGCGCGCATTCACCCTGCGACCTCCTCCGCCGCCGCCGCCACGTCCGGCACGTCGCCGGCCGTCGTCGGGCCGTCCGGCCCAGCCGCCACCACGGCCCGCACCCGTTGCGGGTCGGCCGGCGGTGCGCCCCGGCGCAACCATACGAAGAACTCCACGTTGCCGCTCGGCCCGGGCAGCGGGCTGGCCGCCACGTCCGCCAACCCGAGACCGAGCCGCTCGGCCGCCGCGGCCACGTCCAGCACCGCTTCGGCACGCAGCTCCGGATCGCGCACCACGCCACCGGCGCCGACCCGGTCCTTGCCGACCTCGAACTGCGGCTTCACCATCAACGCCAGGTCACCGTCGTCGCGGGTGCAGCCGGCCAGCGCCGGCAGCACCAGCCGCAGCGAGATGAACGACAGGTCGGCCACCGTGAGGTCGACAGGCCCGCCGATCGTCTCGGCGTCGAGGGTACGAACGTTGGTGCGTTCCAGGACGCGGACCCGCTCGTTCGTGCGCAGCGGCCAGGCGAGCTGCCCGTAGCCGACGTCCACGGCCACCACCTCGGCGGCGTCGGCGCGCAGCAGCACGTCGGTGAAGCCACCGGTGGAGGCGCCGGCGTCCAGGCAGCGCCGCCCGGCGACGCGCAGCCCACCGGCGCCGAACGCGGCCAGCGCGCCGGCCAGCTTGTGCCCGCCCCGGGAGACGTACTCCTCGGCCGGGTCCGCGCCGGTGACCAGGAGGGGATCGGCGGGGTCGACCATCGCGGCGGCCTTGCGCGCGACCACCCCGCGCAGCTGGACCCGGCCGGCCTCCACCAACGCGGCGGCCTGCTCGCGGGAGCGGGCCAGACCGCGGCGGACGAGTTCGGCGTCCAGCCGGTTACGACGTGCCATGGGTGGTTCTCCGGTCTCCTCAGCCCTGGTCGTCCGGCTCAGGTCTGGTCGATGGTGGCGAGGGTTTCCCGCAGCGTCTCGTAGGCCGCTTCGTACTGCGCGATCTGGTCGGCCGGGGCGAGCGTCGCCGCGTTGGTCATGGCCTGCACGGCGGCGTCCACCGCCGGGTGCCGCGCCTCGTCGTCCCCGACGTCCAGCAGCGGCCCGGGGCGGACCCCCGTGGGAGGGCCGGGGCGGGCGCCTGCGGGAGGGCCGGGGCGGGCGGCGAACGACCCGCCAGTGGGCGGGCCGGGGCGGGCCGGGAACGACCCGCCCGTCGGCGGATGGGGCTGGCTCATTCGGCGGCGTCCGGCGGCTGCGGACGGGCCGCCTTCTTGGCCGGCATGACCGCCGGGGTCGGGGTGTCGTCGTCGGTCCGGCTGATCGTCGCCGGCGGCTTCTTCGCCACGGCCTTCTTGGCGATCGCCTTCTTCGCCACGGCCTTCTTTGCCACAGCCTTCTTCGCCACGGCCTTCTCGGCCGTCGGCGCGGAGACCGGGGCACCGGCCGGGCCGTCGGACGGCACGAGACGGTCGCCGGGCGGCGCGGCGAGGGTCGGATCGGGTTGCTCCCGGGGGCCAGCGGTCGGCGCGTGCGTCGGCTCGGCGGCACGCGCCTCGCGGAGTTGCCGCTCCAGGTCGTGCACCCGCCGGGTCAGCTCTGCCACCTCGTCGGCGGTGGCCAGCCCGACCGCGCCGAGAGCCCTGTCGACCTCGAAGCGGACCAGCTTGGTCAGCGCCTCCCGGTTGGCGGCGCCGGTGGTGACCAGTTCCTCGCCGAGCGCCTGGAGTTGGGCGGCGGTCGCACCGCCGGAACCGACGAGGCGACGTGCCACGTCCTGGGCCTTCTTCCGGGGCGCCTCCGCGAGGCCCATGGCCAGTTCAAAGTAGGCGCGCCACGCGTCCTGCATGCCTGAGTCCTTCCACGGGGCGGGGTGTGCAGGTGTCACGCTACCGGGCACCCCGTGCCGTGCCGTGCGGTACGGTGCCGAGGACGGCGTGGCGATCAGCGAGGGGGAGATGTGGCCAGCGTGGACGAGTGCCGGCAGGCATTGCAGGAGCTGGCCGCCCGGCTGGACCGCAACGCGGAGACGGTGCGCGAACGGATCGATCTGGACCGGACGTTGGCCTGCCGGATCACCGACCTGGACACCGCGTTCCACGGCCGGATCACCGGCGGTCGGCTGGTCGAGCTGACCGACGGCGACGACCCCAAAGCCAAGATCGCGCTGAGCACGTCCAGCGACGACCTGCTCGCCCTGGTCCGCGGCGATCTCGACGTCACCAGCGCGGTGACCTCCCGCCGGGTGTCGATCAAGGCCAACCCGTTCGACCTGCTGAAGCTGCGCAAACTGCTCTGACGGACCCGTTGGCCCGACCTCGGTCAGGCAGCGGCGGTCAGACCGAAGCTCTCCAGCGCGTGGGCCGCGTCCGGGCCGATCGGGCGGATCTTCGGCAGCGCCGGCTCCGGCGCCGACCAGGCCACCGCGCAGAGGGCGGCCAGCGCATCCAGCGGACGACCCGACCCGGCCAGTTCCAGCACCCCGTCGCGGTCGGTCACGGACCAGCCGCCGGCGTCCGCCGGGCCCGGGACCCGCACGGCGGCAGCCGGGTCGAAGAGCCCCGCCAGGTCCCTCGCGACGTACGTGGGACGCCGCTGCGGTTCGGCAGCCAGCAGATCCGGTACGCCGCTGACGCCGGTGAGCACGAGCAGGCTGTCCAGGCCGGCACGGCGGGCGCCCTCGATGTCGGTGTCCAGTCGGTCACCCACCACCAGGCTCCGGCCACCGCTCGCGCGCCGGGCGGCGGTCTCGAACAGCGCCGACTCCGGCTTGCCGACCACCACGTCGGGGTCCCGCTCCAACGCCGTACGCAGCACGGCCACCAGCGACCCGTTACCGGGCAGCGGTCCCCGTCCACTGGGCAGGGTCCGGTCGGTGTTCGTGGCGATCCAGAGCGCCCCGGCCCGCACCGCGACCGAGGCCTCGGCCAGTTCGGCCCAGCCGACCTGCGGCCCGTACCCCTGCACCACCGCGGCAGGGTTCTCGTCGGCCTTGGTGACCGGGGTCAGGCCGACCGCACGCAGTTCGGCGCGCAGGGCCTCCGCGCCGACCACCAGCACCGGCGCGCCGGCGGCCAGCCGGTCCCGCAACAGTTCGGCCGAGGCCGCGGCGGAGGTGAGCACCTCCTCCGGTCGAGCCGGCACGCCCATCCCGGTGAGCAGGTCGGCGACCTCGCTGGAGCGCCGGGAGGCGTTGTTGGTGGCGTACGCCACCGCCCGCCCCTCGTCGTGCAGCCGGGCCACCGCCTCGACGGCGCCGGGGATCGGCCGGTCGATCAGGTAAATCACGCCGTCCAGGTCGAAGACGACCAGGGTGTACCCGTCGACCAGCCGCTCCCCCACGCCCGCGCTCACCGCTGCGTCGGCTCCGACTCGTCACCCCGGGTGGGGGCGGTGTCGTCGGTGTTCACCGCGTCGCCGGACGTCACGCTGCCGTCGGCAGCGGTGTCGGCCTTGCCAGCCTCGTCCGGGTGACGGTCCTCGTCCTCGTCGACGGAGTCCTCGTCGTCGTCAGGGCGGCCGACAGCACCGTCCTGCTCGTCGTCGTCGAAGTCCTCGTCGTCGTCGTCTTCGTCGTCTTCGTCGTCGCGGTCGGCGTCGTCCTCGCGGTCGTCGTCCTCGTCGTCGTCTTCGTCGTCTTCGTCGTCGTCTTCGTCGTCTTCGTCGTCGTCGCGGTCGTCGCCGGTCAGGTCGGCGTCCGGCTGGGCCGGAACCGCGCCCGGAGTGCCCGGGCCTGCGGCGATCTCCTCGGCGGCCTCGTCCTCGTCGTCGCCCTCGATGAGCACGCCGTCGAGTTCCAGCAGCCGCTCGGCGGCGTCGGTCTCGCCCTCGGTGTCCACGTCGGCGGCACGGGAGAACCATTCGCGGGCTTCCTCGCGCCGGCCCACGGCGAGCAGCGCATCGGCATACGCGTACCGCAGCCGAGCCGTCCACGGCACCGTGGCCTCACTGGTGAGGTCCGGGACCTGGAGCATCGCGACCGCGGCGTCCTTCTGCCCGAGGTCACCCCGGGCGCCAGCGGCGACGATGAGCAGCTCGATCGCGACGGCCTGGTCCAACTTCTCCCGGTCAGCGCCACGGAACAGGTCGATGGCCCGCTCCGGGCGGCCAAGAGCCCGCTCACAGTCCGCGAGCACGGCCAGGTGGCTCTGCAGACCACTCATCCGGTGGTACGTACGCAGCTCGGCGATTGCCGACTGCCACTCCCCCGCGTGGTACGCGGCAAGGCCGACCGCCTCACGGACCGCGGAGATGCGCGACGCGAGCCGCCGGGCAGCCAGCGCGTGCGCCAACGCCTCGGCCGGGTCCTCGTCGATCAGCTGACCGGTCGCGACCAGGTGCCGGGCCACCGTCTCGGCGACCGGCTTGTTCAGCGAGAGCAGCTCAGCGCGAACGTCCTTGTCGAGGTCGGTCGCGACGATGTCGTCCGGCAGTGCCGGGCCAGAGCTACGCCCACCCTCGTACGACTCGGAGCCGCCAGCGCGGTCGTCGCGGCGGAACTCGCCCTCACGACGCGGCCGGTCGTCGGCCCGGGGAGCACCCGTCCGGTCGCCACCACGGTAGCCACCCTCGCGGTCGCCGCCACGGTAGCCACCGCCCTCACGCGGACCACTCGGCCGAGAGCTGTCACGGTCGCCACCACGGAAACCGCCCTCACGGGGAGCGCCACGGAAACCACCCTCACGGGGCGCGCCGCCGTCACGCGGTCCACTCGGCCGGTCGCCGCCACGGAAACCGCCCTCACGGCGATCGCCGCCACGGAAGCCACCGTCGCGGTCGCCGCCACGGAAGCCACCCTCACGAGGCGCGCTGGAACGCGAGCCGTCCCGGTCGCCACCGCGGAAACCACCCTCACGGGGCGCGCCGCCATCGCGCGGTCCACTCGGCCGGTCACCGCCACGGAAACCGCCCTCACGGCGGTCGCCACCGCGGAAACCACCGTCGCGGTCGCCGCCACGGAAGCCACCCTCACGCGGAGCGCTGGAACGCGAGCCGTCCCGGTCGCCACCACGGAAACCACCTTCACGGCGATCGCCACCACGGAAGCCACCGTCGCGGTCGCCGCCACGGAAGCCACCCTCACGAGGCGCGCCGCCGTCACGCGGTCCACTCGGCCGGTCACCGCCACGGAAACCACCCTCACGGCGGTCGCCACCGCGGAAACCACCCTCGCGGTCACCGCCACGGAAGCCACCCTCACGGGGCGCGCCGCCGTCACGCGGTCCACTCGGCCGGTCACCGCCACGGAAACCACCCTCACGGCGATCGCCACCGCGGAAACCACCCTCGCGGTCACCGCCACGGAAGCCGCCCTCGCGGGACGGGCCGGAGCGGGTGCGGTCGCCACCCTGATAGCCGCCCTCGCGGCGGTCGCCGCCACGGAAGCCACCCTCACGGTCACCACCGCGGAAACCGCCGTCGCGCGGGCCGCTGGAACGCGAAGCATCACGGTCACCACCGCGGAAACCACCCTCGCGACGGTCGCCGCCACGGAAGCCACCCTCACGGGGGGCACCGGAGCGCGAACCATCGCGGTCGCCACCACGGAAGCCGCCCTCACGCGGAGCACCGGAACGCGAACCATCCCGATCACCACCGCGGAAACCGCCCTCACGCGGGCCGCCGGAACGCGAAGCATCACGGTCACCACCGCGGAAACCACCCTCGCGACGATCGCCGCCACGGAAGCCACCCTCACGGGGAGCGCCCGAGCGCGAACCGTCGCGGTCACCGCCACGGTAACCACCCTCACGGGGGGCGCTGGAACGCGAACCGTCGCGGTCGCCGCCACGGTAGCCACCCTCACGGGGGGCGCTGGAACGCGAAGCGTCGCGGTCGCCGCCACGGTAGCCACCCTCACGGGGGGCGCTGGAACGCGAAGCGTCGCGGTCGCCGCCACGGTAACCACCCTCACGGGGAGCGCCCGAGCGCGAAGCGTCGCGGTCACCGCCACGGAAGCCACCCTCACGGGGGGCGCTGGAACGCGAACCGTCGCGGTCGCCGCCACGGTAACCACCCTCACGGGGGGCGCTGGAACGCGAACCGTCGCGGTCGCCGCCACGGTAACCACCCTCACGGGGGGCGCTGGAGCGCGAGCTGTCCCGGTCGCCGCCACGGGAACCAGAGTCGCGGCCGCCGGCGTAGCCGCCGCGGGCGCCACCAGCGTTGTCACGGTCTCCCCGGTACGGGGGACGGTCTCGGTCATCGCGGCGCGGGCCGCGGTCGCGTCCGCCCGCGCCGTCAGTACGGTCTTCGTAGCGACGGGGACGGTCTCCGCCCTGCGGTCCTGAACTCACAGGTACATCCTTCCTGATTGCGCCACCAATGGCGCTACGCAGTCGAGGGCCGACCCGGATGGGGCGGCCCTCGACTGGAAGATTGTCCGGCGGCGTCCTACTCTCCCACACCCTCACGAGTGCAGTACCATCGGCGCTGGAGGGCTTAGCTTCCGGGTTCGGAATGTAACCGGGCGTTTCCCCTCCGCCATGACCGCCGTAACTC